>DASQJO010000242.1:0-8065 GCA_035630955.1 Kineosporiaceae bacterium | reverse complement strand
CCCGGGCGCTCGCCCTGACCCTCGACCTGCTCCTGATGGCCGCCGTCGGGCTCGGCGTCGGCTGGCTGCTCACGCTGCTGCGCGAGCCGGACCCGGCGGTGTCGGCGGCGCTCGCGCTGCTCGCGGTCGTCGCCGTGATCGTCGGGCTGCCGGTGACGGTCGAGACCCTCACCCGTGGGCGGTCGCTCGGCAAGCTGGCGGCGGGGCTGCGGGTGGTCCGCGACGACGGCGGACCGATCCGGCTGCGGCACGCGCTGGTCCGGGGGCTGCTCGGCGTCGTGGAGATCTTCGCGACGCTGGGCAGCGTCGCGCTCATCTCCTCGCTGCTGAACCCGCGCGGCAAGCGGCTCGGCGACCTGCTCGCCGGCACCTTCGTCCTCCGGGAGCGGGGCGGGGCGGCCCTCGTCCCGCTGCCGTCGATGCCGCCGGAGCTCGCCGGCTGGGCCGTCACCGCCGACATCGCCGGCGTCCCGGACGCGCTCGCCGCCCGGGCCCGCCGCTTCCTCGCGGGGGCGGGTGCGCTGCACGCCGGCTCCCGCGAGCAGCTGGCCGCGGACCTCGCGGCGGAGCTGGCCCGGCACGTCGCGCCGCTCCCGGCGCCCGGGACGCCCCCGGAGCGGTTCGTCGTCGCGGTGCTCGTCGAGCGCAGCCGCCGCGACCTGGAGCGTCTGCGCCGGGCCGAGGAGCAGCGCGCCGCCCGGGACGCGCGGCGCGCGGCGGGCGGCGTGCTCTCACCGGGGGCGACCCGGCTGCTGGGCGACGCCCCGGCCTCCGCCGGGGAGGCCGGGGCCCTTCCGTCGCGAGCTGTCGCGACCTCGTCCGATCAGTCCGATCAGTACCGGTAGTGGTCCGGCTTGTACGGGCCCTCGACGTGGACGCCGATGTACTCGGCCTGGTCCTTGCTCAGCTGGGTGAGCTTGACGCCGAGCGCGTCGAGGTGCAGCCGGGCGACCTTCTCGTCGAGGTGCTTGGGCAGCACGTAGACCTTGCGCTCGTAGTCGTCGGTCTTCGTGAAGAGCTCGACCTGGGCGATGACCTGGTTGCTGAACGAGTTCGACATGACGAAGCTCGGGTGCCCCGTCGCGTTGCCCAGGTTCAGCAGCCGGCCCTCGGAGAGCACGATCACCGAATGGCCATCCCGTCCGTCTGTCCCAGGGAACCGCCACTCGTGCACCTGAGGCTTGATCTCGGTCTTGACGATGCCCGGCGTCCTCGCCAGACCGGCCATGTCGATCTCGTTGTCGAAGTGACCGATGTTGCCGACGATCGCCTGGTGCTTCATCCGGGCCATGTCCGCGGCCGTGATGATGTCCTTGTTGCCGGTGGCGGTGACGAAGATGTCGGCGGTCTCGACGACGTCCTCGAGCGTGGCCACCTGGTAGCCGTCCATCGCGGCCTGCAGCGCGCAGATCGGGTCGATCTCGGTGACGATCACCCGGGCACCCTGGCCGCGCAGGGACTCGGCGCAGCCCTTGCCGACGTCGCCGTAGCCGGCGATGACCGCCACCTTGCCGCCGATGAGCACGTCCGTCGCGCGGTTGATGCCGTCGACGAGCGAGTGCCGGGTGCCGTACTTGTTGTCGAACTTGCTCTTGGTCACCGAGTCGTTGACGTTGATCGCCGGGAAGAGCAGGCGGCCCTCCTTGGCGAACTCGTAGAGCCGGTGGACGCCGGTCGTCGTCTCCTCCGTGACGCCCTTGATCCCGGCCGCGACGCGGGTCCAGCGCTGCGGGTCGGCCTCGAGGCTGCGCCGCAGCAGGTCGAGGATGACGCGGTACTCCTCGTTGTCGTCGTCCGTGGGGGCGGGGACGGCGCCGGCCTTCTCGTACTCGACGCCCTTGTGGACGAGCAGGGTGACGTCGCCGCCGTCGTCGAGGATCATGTTCGGGCCGGTGTCGGCACCGTCGTCGGAGGGCCAGCTCAGCGCCTGCTCGGTGCACCACCAGTACTCGCTCAGCGTCTCGCCCTTCCAGGCGAAGACGGGCACGCCCTGCGGGTTCTCCGGCGTCCCCTGCGGGCCGACGGCGACGGCCGCGGCGGCCGGGTCCTGGGTGGAGAAGATGTTGCAGCTCGCCCAGCGGACCTGGGCGCCCAGCTCGACGAGCGTCTCGATGAGGACGGCCGTCTGAACGGTCATGTGCAGCGAGCCCGTGATCCGGGCACCCGTCAGCGGCTTGCTCTCGCCGAACTCCTTCCGGAGCGCCATGAGACCGGGCATCTCGTGCTCGGCGAGGCGGATCTCGTGCCGGCCGGACTCGGCCAGCGTGATGTCGGCGACCTTGTAGTCGGCCGTGGTCAACGTGGTCATGCGAAGGGAACCTTTCGTCGTCGCGGATCATGGGTCGCCAGGCGTGCGGGCAGCCCTCGCGGGGCCCCGCCCTGACCGACCCGGCGCGGCCCCTCTGGGCCTGCGGCATCACCCACGCCGGAACGTCGTCCAGGGTACCAACCGGACGCCGTGATCACCTATGCCCGCGGATCTCAGCGGAACGTGACCCCGGCGTCCGCCAGCGGCGCACGGCTGAACAGCCGCCGATCCCTGAAGTAGTTCTGGTGCACCCGCCACGGGTAGCTGCTGCCCTGCTTCGGGAGCATCGCCTCGGCCCGCCGGACGTATCCGGACCGCAGGTCGACGAACGGGCGCAGCGGCTGGTCCGCCGGCGGCCGGTTCGGCGTCACCGACCGGTAGCCACGCTCGTCCATGAACGTCAGCAGCCGGCAGACGTAGGCGCTGATCAGGTCGCACTTCAGGGACCACGACGCGTTGGTGTAGCCCAGGGCGAGCGCCAGATTCGGCACGCCGCTGAACATCATCCCCTTGTAGGCGACCGTACGGCTGACGTCGACCGGCTCACCGTCGACGTCGAAGGTCGCCCCGCCGAACGCCAGCATCTCCAGGCCCGTCGCGGTGACGACGACGTCGGCGGCCAGCTCCTCGCCGGACGCGAGCAGGATCCCCTTCGGCGTGAAGCGCACGATCCGGTCGGTGACGACCGAGGCCTTCCCTTCGCCGAGGGCGCGGAAGAGGTCGCCGTCCGGCACCACGCAGAGCCGCTGGTCCCACGGGTCGTACGGCGGCGTGAAGTGGGTGGCGAGGTCGAGGTCGGGCGGCAGGTGCCGCACCAGGCCACGCCGCACGAGCCGTTTCATGAGCGCGGGCGCGCGCCGGCTCAGCTGATAGCTCGCCTGCGTGAACAGCACGTTCTTGCCGCGGACGATCCGGTAGGCGGCCTTCGCGGGGAGACGGCGCCGCAGGGTGCGGGCGAAGGGGTCGCGGGCGGGCAGCGAGACGATGTAGCTGGGGGTCCGCTGCAGCATCGTCACGTGCCCGGCCGTCGCGGCGAGCGCCGGCACGAGCGTGACGGCCGTCGCGCCGCTGCCGACGACGACGACCCGTGCTCCCGTGGTGTCGAGGTCCTCCGGCCAGTGCTGCGGGTGGACGATCCGCCCCTCGTAGTCCTCGACGCCCTCCCAGCTCGGCCGATGGCCCTCGTCGTACCGGTAGTAGCCGGTGCAGAGGTAGAGGAACCGGCAGGCGATCTCGACGGTGTCCGTCGTGCCGGCGTCGGGGTCGGTGCGCTCGACCCGCGCCGTCCAGCGCGCCTCGGGCGTCGACCAGGCCGCGGAGACGAGCCGGTGGTGGTACCGGATCTGCCGGTCGATCCCGTACTCGCCGGCGGTGTCGGCGATGTACCGGCGGATGGACGCCCCGTCGGCGATCGACGCCTCGCCCGTCCAGGGCCGGAAGGCGTAGCCGAGGGTGAACATGTCCGAGTCCGACCGGACGCCGGGGTAGCGGAACAGGTCCCACGTCCCGCCGAGCGCGCCCCGGGCCTCGATGACCGTGTACGTCAGGCCGGGAGCGCCCAGCTGCAGGTGACGGGCGGCGCCGACGCCGGACAGCCCCGCGCCGACGACGAGGACGTCGACCTCCTCGGTCATGCACCGCTCCTCCCTCGCTGATCGTCGCGGCGCCATTGAATCAACTTCAAATCCGGCCGGACAAGACCGTAATCCCGTTGAGCCGGAACTGCCGTCGCCGCGACCATGCAGGGCGTGAGCACCGACGTCGCCGCCGCCCTCGGCGCCGGAGCCCTCGCGGGCCTCGGCGTCGCCCTCCCGCTGGGAGCGATCGGCGTGCTCATCGTCCAGGAGGGGATCACCGGCGGCTGGCGCCCGGCGTTCGCCGCCGGCACCGGCGTCGCCCTCGTGGACGGCGCGTACGCGGCGCTCGCCGTCGCCGCCGGCGCAGCGGTCACCGGTGTGCTCGCCGGGCGCGAGCGGACCGTCCAGCTCGTCGGCGCCGTCGTGCTCGTCGCGGTCGCCGTCCGGGGCCTGCTGGCGCTGCGCCGGCCCGCCGAACCGGGCGCGCCCGTACCGCACGCGCGGGTGCTGCGCAGGTTCGTCGGGCTCACCGCGATCAACCCGACGACCGCCGTCTACTTCGTCGTGCTGACCGCCGGACTCGGGCACGTCGTCTCGGGGCCGGCGGCGGGGACGGCGTTCGCGATCGGCGTCCTGGTCGCCTCCTGCGCGTGGCAACTGACGCTGGGCGGCGCGGCGGCGCTGGCCGGGTCGCGGCTGCCGCGCTGGCTACGCGTGGCGACGAGCGTCGCCGGCTACGTCCTCGTCGCCGGCTACGGCGTCCGGCTCGCCCTGGGCTGAATCGGCGGGCGCGTCGTCCGGAGCGCGCTCCGCCCGGCGACGGCGGACGTGCCACACGACCAGGGCCGCCACGACGACCGTGGCGGTGACGAGCGCGCCGCCCGTGCCGATCCGGCTCGCGACGACCTCGTAGGAGTTGCCGGCGAGGTAGCCCACCAGGCAGAAGGTGACGCCCCAGGCGAGGCCGCCGAGGGCATTCCACACCAGGAACCGGCGGTACGGCATGCGGCTGACCCCGGCCAGCCCCGGCATGACCGCGCGCAGGAACGCGGTCCACCGGCCGAGGAACACCGCGGAGCCGCCCCGCTCCCGCAGGAAGCCGCGCGCCCGGCCGAGCCGGTCCTCGTGCCGCTGCAGCGGGCCCCAGGCGAGCACTCGGTGCCCGAAGTGCCGCCCCACCTCGTAGCCCACGCTGTCCCCGACGATCGCGCAGAGCACGACCAGGAGCACCAGCGACGGGAGGTCGACGGTGTGCCGGGAGGCGAGCACGCCGCCGAGGACCGCGGCGGTCTCCCCCGGCAGCACGAACCCCACGAACACGGCCGCCTCGCCGAACACGAGCAGCCCCACGAGCAGGTAGACCGCCGCCGGGGGCGCGGACAGCAGCCCGTCGAGGAGCCCGCTCATCCCGGCATCCTCTCAGCTGCGCCCGTCGTCGGGGGCCGGCGCGGCGCGTGCGAGGATGCCAGCCGTGCCCAGGGTGACCGATCTCCTTCGGCATGTGGACGACCTGGTCGACGCCTTCGCCGCCGAGGGCGGGCAGCCGGGGCTGGCGTTCGGGATCGTCCGCGACGGCGAGCTGGTGCACGCCGGCGGCCGGGGCGTGCGAGGCGTGGAGGGGTCCTGGGCGGTCCCGGACGCCGACACCGTGTTCCGCATCGCCTCGATGACCAAGAGCTTCACGGCGGCCGCGGTCCTGCTGCTGCGCGACGAGGGCGCGCTGGGTCTGGACGACGAGGCCGTCGGGTACGTGCCCGCGCTGGCCGGTGTCCGGCTCCCGACCGCGGACGCCGCCCCGCTGACGATCCGCACGCTGCTGACGATGGCGGCGGGGTTCCCCACCGACGACCCCTGGGGCGACCGGCAGCAGGGCCTGCCGGACGCCGGCCTCGACGCGCTGCTCGCGGGCGGGCTGAGCTTCGCCTGGTCGCCGGGCACCGCGTTCGAGTACTCCAATCTCGGCTACGCGATCCTCGGCCGCGTCGTCGCGGCCGCCGCCGGGGCGCCGTACCGGGAGGTGGTCACCGGCCGGCTGCTCGAGCCGCTCGGGCTGACGTCGACGGTCTTCGACGCGGCGCAGGTACCCCCGGAGCGGCTGGCCGTCGGTCACGTCCGCCGGGCCGGCGGGTGGGAGCCGGTGCCGTTCGACCCGTACGGCGCGTTCGCGCCGATGGGTGGCATCCTCAGCTCGGTCCGGGACCTCGCGCGCTGGGTCGGCGAGTACACCGACGCCTTCCCGCCGCGGGACGACCCGGAGGGGGACCACCCGTTGCGGCGCTCCAGCCGGCGCGAGCAGCAGCAGCCCTCCCGGCCCTACCTCGTCCACCAGGCCTGGTCGGCCGTGGACGCGCCACCCGTGCTGCGCGCCGCCCACTACGGGTTCGGGCTGGTCGTCGAGAGCCATCCCCGGTTCGGCGCCGTCGTCGGCCACAGCGGCGGCTACCCCGGCTTCGGCTCGCACATGCGCTGGCACCCGGCGTCCGGGCTCGGCGTCGTCGCCCTCGGCAACGGCACCTACTCCCCGGCGTTCCTGCTCACCGAGCGGCTGCTGGACGCGGTGCTGACGGCGGAGCTGGGCCGGGGCCCGCGATCGGTCGCGCCCGGCACCGGGCCGCGGGACCCCGCGCCCTGGCCGGCCACCGAGGCCGCGGCCGGGGACGTCGAGCGCCTGGTCGCGGGCTGGGACGACGACCTCGCGGGCCGGCTGTTCGCGGAGAACGTCGACCTCGACGAGCCGCTCGCCACCCGCCGCACCCGCATCGAGCACGCCCAGGAGCTGCTGGGACCGCTCGAACCCGACCCCGCGGCCGGCGTCGAACGCACCTCGCCGGCGCACCGGACGTGGTGGATGCGCGGTCCCGGCGGCCGGCTGCGGCTCGACATCCGGATGACCCCGCAGCGACCGCCGCTGGTGCAGTCGCTCGGCCTGCTCGCCGTCCCGGAGCCGTCGGCGGAGCTGCGGCGCGTGGTCACGGTGCTGCGCTGGTCGCTCAACAGCACGCTCGCGGCCGTCCCGCCGCTGCTGGCGTTCACCGAGGACGTCGACCGCGCCGCGCTGCAGCGCCTCCTGCAGGCGGGCGCGGCGTGGGCCGGCACGGTGACGATCGGAGACGTCGTCGGCGGAGACGGCCTGAACGACACCGTCCTGCGGCTGCACGGCACCCGCCGCGACCTGCTCGTCGGCGTCCGGCTCGCGACGGACGACCCGCCCGGCCCGGGCGGCGCTCCCCGGGTGCGCGGTGTCAGTCTCCGGCCGGCGCCGGACTGAGCCGGTCCTCCCCCTCCGCCGGCGACGGACGCCGGATGTCCGGCTCGATGTAGATCACCCGGGCGATGGGCACCGCCTCCCGCACCCGCCGCTCCGCCTCGTCGATGGCCGCCGCCACGTCCGCGGCGCGCTCGCTCGGCCGCACCGCGATCTTCGCCGCGACCAGGAGCTCCTCGGGGCCGAGGTGCATCGTCCGCATGTGGATGACGCCTTCGACCGCGCCGCCGACCAGGGCGCTGCGGATCGCCTCCACCGCCTCCGGCCCGGCGGACTCGCCGATGATGAGCGAGTTCATCTCCACGCCGAGGACGAGCGCGACGACGACGAGCAGCACGCCGATCATCAGCGTGCCGACGGCGTCCCAGCGACCGTTGTCCGTGATCAGCGTGAGGCCGACGCCGAACAGCGCGAACACCAGGCCGAGCAGCGCCGCGGTGTCCTCGAGCAGCACGACGGGCAGCTCCGGGGCCTTCGCCCGGCGCACGAACTGGACCCACGACTGGCTGCCGCGGGTGCGGTTCGACTCGTGCATCGCGGTACGGAAGGAGTACGACTCCAGGCCGATCGCCACCACGAGCACGGCCAGCGGCACCCACCACCACCGGCCCTCGATCGGCTCGGGGTGCTGCCACTTGTGGAGCCCCTCGTAGATCGCGAACAGGCCGCCGACGCTGAACAGGACGATCGAGACCAGGAACGCGTAGACGTAACGCTGCCGGCCGTAACCGAACGGGTGCTCGGCGGTGGCCTCCCGCGAGGCGCGCCGGCCGCCGATGAGCAGCAGCAGCTGGTTGCCCGAGTCGGCGACCGAGTGGATCGACTCGGCGAGCATCGAGCTCGACTGGGTCAGCAGGAACGCGATGAACTTCGTCACGGCGATGCCGAGGTTGGCCGCCAGGGCCGCGAGGATCG
>DASQJO010000241.1:0-6480 GCA_035630955.1 Kineosporiaceae bacterium | reverse complement strand
CCGAGGCCACCCGGTGCATCGAGGCGCTCGCCGCCGAGGAGGGCCTCACGGTCCTCGGCTGGCGAGAGGTACCCGTCACGCCGGACCTGGTCGGCGCCACCGCGCAGGCTTGCATGCCCCGTTTCCGGCAGCTCTTCGTCGCCTCGCCGCGCGGCGCCACCGTCGGCATGGCGCTGGAGCGGATGGCGTTCTGCCTGCGCAAGCGCGCCGAGCGCGAGGCCGGCGTCTACTTCCCGAGCCTGTCCGCCCGCACCCTGGTCTACAAGGGCATGCTGACGACGGGCCAGCTGGAGCCCTTCTTCCCGGACCTGTCCGACCGCCGGTTCGCCACCGAGCTCGCGATCGTCCACTCCCGGTTCTCCACGAACACGTTCCCGTCCTGGCCGCTGGCGCACCCGTTCCGGCTCGTCGCGCACAACGGTGAGATCAACACGGTCAAGGGCAACCGGAACTGGATGCGCGCCCGCGAGAGCAAGCTCGTCAGCGACGTCATCCCGGGGGACCTCGACCGCCTCTTCCCGATCTGCACGCCGGACGCCAGCGACTCCGCCACCTTCGACGAGGTCCTGGAGCTGCTCCACCTCGGCGGCCGCTCGCTGCCGCACGCGGTCCTCATGATGATCCCCGAGGCGTGGGAGAACCACGCCGAGATGGACCCGGCCCGGCGCGCCTTCTACGAGTTCCACTCCATGTTCATGGAGCCCTGGGACGGGCCGGCGTCCATCACCTTCACCGACGGGACGCTCATCGGCGCGGTCCTCGACCGCAACGGGCTGCGCCCCAGCCGCTACTGGGTCACCGACGACGGGCTCGTCGTCCTGGCGAGCGAGGTCGGCGTCCTCGACCTCGACCCGGCGACGGTCGTCAAGAAGGGCCGGTTGCAGCCGGGCCGGATGTTCCTCGTCGACACCGACCACGGCCGCATCGTGGACGACGAGGAGATCAAGCGGGACCTCGCCGGGCAGCACCCGTACGACGAGTGGCTGCACGGCGGCCGGATCCACCTCAACGACCTGCCCGAGCGCGAGCACATCCTGCACACCCCGGCGTCGGTGACGCGGCGGCAGCAGACCTTCGGCTACAGCGAGGAGGAGCTGCGGGTGCTCGTCGCCCCGATGGCGCGCGCGGGTGCCGAACCGATCGGCTCCATGGGCACCGACACCCCGATCGCCGTGCTCTCCGGCCGTCCCCGGCTGCTCTTCGACTACTTCACGCAGCTGTTCGCGCAGGTCACGAACCCCCCGCTGGACGCCATCCGGGAGGAGCTCGTCACCAGCCTCGCGACGTCGATCGGCCCGGAGCACAACGCGCTCGCGGCGAGTCCGGCGCACTGCCGGCAGCTCGTCCTCGACTTCCCCGTGCTGCACAACGACGAGCTCGCGAAGATCGTCCACATCAATGCGGACGGCGACCTGCCCGGCTACCGGACGGCCACCGTGAAGGGCCTCTACCGGGTCGCGGGCGGCGGCGGCGCGCTGCGGCAGCGGCTCGAGGAGATCTTCACCGAGGTCTCCGAGGCCATCGCGCACGGCGCGCACTTCGTCGTGCTCTCCGACCGGGACTCCACCGCGGAGCTCGCCCCGATCCCGTCCCTGCTGCTCACCAGTGCCGTGCACCACCACCTCATCCGCGAGAAGACCCGCACCCAGGTCGGGCTCCTCGTCGAGGCCGGCGACGTCCGCGAGGTGCACCACGTCGCGCTGCTCATCGGCTACGGCGCCGCCGCCGTCAACCCCTACCTGGCGATGGAGAGCGCCGAGAACCTCGTCCGCTCCGGCGTCATCACCGGCATCACGCCTGAGAAGGCGGTCGCCAACGTCGTGAAGGCGCTCGGCAAGGGCGTCCTCAAGGTCATGAGCAAGATGGGGATCTCGACGGTCGCGTCGTACCGCGGGGCCCAGGTCTTCGAGGCCATCGGCCTGGCGCAGGACCTCGTCGACACGTACTTCACCGGCACGACCTCCCAGCTCGGCGGCGTCGGGCTCGACGTGCTCGCCGCCGAGGTCGCCGCCCGGCACGCGAAGGCGTACCCCGCGGACGGCGTCCACGACCCGCACCGCCGGCTCGACGTCGGCGGGGAGTACCAGTGGCGCCGCGAGGGCGAGCCGCACCTGTTCGACCCCGAGACGGTGTTCCGGCTGCAGCACGCCACCCGCGCCCGCCGCTTCGACGTGTTCCGCGAGTACACCCGGCGGGTCGACGAGCAGAGCCGGCGGCTGATG
Organism: Kineosporiaceae bacterium; assembly: GCA_035630955.1. Taxonomy (GTDB): domain Bacteria; phylum Actinomycetota; class Actinomycetes; order Actinomycetales; family Kineosporiaceae; genus DATKNA01. Next base: position 4,258 of record DASQJO010000241.1, on the reverse strand, counting down.
ACGCTGCGCGGGCTGTTCACGCTCCGCGAGGGGGTGCGCCAGCCGGTGCCGCTCGACGAGGTCGAGCCCGTCGAGTCCATCGTGAAGCGGTTCTCCACGGGTGCGATGTCGTACGGCTCCATCTCCCAGGAGGCGCACGAGACCCTCGCGGTCGCCATGAACGCGATCGGCGCGAAGTCGAACACCGGCGAGGGCGGCGAGGACCCGGACCGGCTCGTCGACCCCGTCCGGCGCAGCGCGATCAAGCAGGTGGCGTCGGGGCGGTTCGGCGTCACGAGCCTGTACCTGACGAACGCCGACGACCTGCAGATCAAGATGGCACAGGGCGCGAAGCCGGGGGAGGGCGGCCAGCTCCCGGGCGCGAAGGTCTACCCGTGGGTCGCACGGACCCGGCACTCGACGCCCGGCGTCGGCCTCATCTCGCCGCCGCCGCACCACGACATCTACTCCATCGAGGACCTCGCGCAGCTGATCCACGACCTCAAGAACGCCAACCCCGCGGCCCGGGTGCACGTCAAGCTCGTCGCCGAGGTCGGCGTCGGCACGGTGGCGGCGGGCGTGAGCAAGGCGCACGCGGACGTCGTCCTCATCTCCGGGCACGACGGCGGCACGGGCGCGAGCCCGCTCACCTCGCTCAAGCACGCCGGCGGTCCGTGGGAGCTCGGTCTCGCGGAGACCCAGCAGACGCTGGTCCTCAACCGGCTGCGCGACCGGATCGTCGTCCAGACCGACGGCCAGCTCAAGACCGGCCGCGACGTGCTCGTCGCCGCACTCCTCGGCGCCGAGGAGTTCGGCTTCGCGACCGCCCCGCTGGTCGTCTCCGGCTGCGTCATGATGCGCGTCTGCCACCTCGACACATGTCCGGTGGGGGTCGCGACCCAGAACCCGGAGCTCCGCAAGCGGTTCAGCGGCAAGCCCGAGTTCGTCGTCACGTTCTTCGAGTACATCGCGCAGGAGGTGCGCGAGCACCTGGCCGCGCTCGGCTTCCGGACACTCGAGGAGGCCGTCGGGCACGTCGAGCTCCTCGACACGGCGGCGGCCGTCGAGCACTGGAAGGCCGCGGGCCTCGACCTCGCGCCGCTGCTGCAGCCGGTGTCGCCGTCCGACGGATCGGCGCTGCACCGGACCGCGGCGCAGGACCACGGCCTGGAGAAGGCGCTCGACCACACGCTGGTCGAGATGTCGCAGGACGCCCTCGAGCGCGCGGAGCCGGTACGGATCACGCTGCCCGTCCGCAACGTCAACCGGACCGTCGGGGCGATGCTCGGCCACGAGATCACCAAGCGGTGGGGCGGGGACGGGCTGCCCGACGACACCATCGACGTCACGCTCACCGGCTCCGCCGGGCAGTCGTTCGGGGCCTTCGTGCCGCGCGGGGTGACGCTGCGGCTGTTCGGGGACGCCAACGACTACCTCGGCAAGGGGCTCTCGGGCGGCAGGATCGTCGTGCGGCCCGACCGGGCGGCCGCGTTCGCCGCCGAGACGAACATCCTCGCCGGCAACGTGATCGCCTACGGCGCGACGAGCGGGGAGATCTTCCTCCGGGGGCAGGTCGGCGAGCGGTTCTGCGTCCGGAACTCGGGCGTCACCGCGGTGGTCGAGGGCGTCGGCGACCACGGCTGCGAGTACATGACGGGCGGCACGGTCGTCGTCCTCGGGAGGACCGGGCGGAACTTCGCCGCCGGCATGTCGGGCGGCGTCGCCTACGTGCTGGACCTGCGACCGGTCCGGGTGAACCCCGAGCTCGTCGACCTCGTGCCGCTCGACGACGACGACTGCGCGCTGGTGCACGCGCTCGTGCAGCGGCACCGCAGCGAGACCGAGTCGGCCGTCGCGTGGCGGCTGCTGCAGGACTGGGACAGCGCCGTTCCGCGGTTCACCAAGGTCATGCCGCGCGACTACGCGCGGGTCCTCGCCGTCCGCGCGCAGGCCGAGGCGGACGGCCTCGACCTCGACGGCGACGAGGTCTGGAACCGGATCATGGAGGCCTCCCGTGGCTGACCCGAAGGGCTTTCTCACCGTCCGACAGCGGGAGCTGCCACCGCGCCGGCCCGTGCCGGTCCGGATCCAGGACTGGCGGGAGGTCTACGAGGACACCGACCGCACGGTCCTGCGCCGGCAGGCCGGCCGCTGCATGGACTGCGGCATCCCGTTCTGCCACCACGGCTGCCCGCTCGGGAACCTCATCCCCGAGTGGAACGACCTCACCTGGCGCGACGACTGGCGCGAGGCGATCGAGCGGCTGCACGCGACGAACAACTTCCCCGAGTTCACCGGGCGGCTCTGCCCGGCGCCGTGCGAGAGCGCCTGCGTGCTCGGCATCAACCAGCCGGCGGTGACCATCAAGCAGGTCGAGGTCACGATCGTCGACACGGCGTTCGAGCACGGCTGGGTGACGCCGAAGCCGCCGGACCGGCTCACGGGCAAGACCGTCGCCGTCGTCGGCTCGGGGCCGGCCGGGATGGCGGCGGCGCAGCAGCTCACCCGCGCCGGGCACACCGTCGCCGTCTACGAGCGCGCCGACCGGATCGGCGGGCTCCTGCGCTACGGGATCCCCGAGTTCAAGATGGAGAAGCGTCACCTCGACCGGCGGCTCGCCCAGATGGAGGCCGAGGGCACCCGGTTCCGCCCGGGGGTGGACGTCGGCCACGACGTCACCGGTCACCAGCTGCGGGAGCGGTACGACGCGGTCGTCCTCGCCGTCGGCGCCACCGCGTGGCGCGACCTCGACGTGCCGGGCCGCGACCTCGACGGCGTGATGCAGGCCATGCAGTACCTGCCACCGGCCAACCGCGCGGCGCTGGGCGAGGAGTTCACCGGCGTCTCGGCCGAGGGCAGGGACGTCGTCATCATCGGCGGCGGCGACACCGGCGCGGACTGCCTCGGCACCGCCCACCGGCAGGGGGCGCGCAGCGTGACCCAGCTGGAGATCATGCCGCGGCCGTCCGACGAACGGCCCTCCGCGCAGCCCTGGCCGACCTACCCGATGGTGTACCGCGTCTCGAGCGCTCATGAGGAGGGCGGCGACCGGATGTACTCGGTCAGCACGCAGGCGTTCCTCGGGGACGACGAGGACCGGGTGCGCGCGCTGAAGCTCGTCGAGGTGGAGTTCGTCGACGGGCGCTTCACGCCCGTCGAGGGCTCCGAGCGGGAGATCCCCACGCAGCTGGTGCTGCTCGCCATGGGCTTCGTCGGTCCGGAGCGCGGGCCGCTCCTGACGCAGCTCGGCGTCGACCTCGACCAGCGCGGCAACGTCCGGCGCGACGAGGACTACATGTCGTCGGTGCCGGGGGTGTTCGTGGCCGGGGACGCCGGGCGCGGTCAGTCGCTCATCGTGTGGGCGATCGCCGAGGGACGATCCTGTGCGGCCGGCGTCGACCGCTGGTTGACTGGCGGTACCGTGCTGCCGGCACCGATCGCGCCCACGGCGCGACCGTTGGTCGCCTGACCTTCGCCGGACCCGCGGCCGGGTCCACCTCCGCGTCGACCGAAGGATCGCTGAACGATGCGCCGCGCAAAGATCGTCTGCACGCTCGGGCCTGCCGTCGAGGGACGGATGCGTGAGCTCGTCGACGCCGGGATGGACGTGGCCCGGTTCAACCTGAGCCACGGCGCGTACGAGGAGCACCGCGCGCGGTACCTCGAGGTCCGGAAGGCGAGCGACACGGCGGGGCGTGCCGTCGGCGTCCTCGTCGACCTGCAGGGTCCCAAGATCCGGCTCGGCCGGTTCGCGAACGGCCCCGTGGAGCTCGCGAACGGCGCGACCTTCACCATCACCACCCGGGACGTGCCGGGCGACGCCGACCTCGTCTCCACGACGTACACCGGACTGCCGCACGACGCCCGGGTGGGCGACGTCATCCTCATCGACGACGGCAAGGTGGCCGTCCGCGTCACGGACGTCAAGGGCCCGGACGTCGTCACCCGGGTCGAGGTCGGCGGCGAGGTCTCGAACAACAAGGGCCTCAACCTGCCGGGCGTCGCCATGAGCGTGCCGGCGCTGTCGGAGAAGGACGAGGCCGACCTGCGGTGGGCGCTGCACCTGCGCGCCGACATGATCGCGCTGTCCTTCGTCCGCAGCGCCGGCGACATCGACGGCGTCCACAAGATCATGGAAGAGGAGGGCGTCCGGCTCCCGGTCATCGCCAAGATCGAGAAGCCGCAGGCGGTCGACAACCTCGAGGAGATCGTCCGGGCGTTCGACGGGATCATGGTCGCCCGCGGGGACCTCGGCGTCGAGCTGCCGCTGGAGCAGGTG
>DASQJO010000240.1:0-3417 GCA_035630955.1 Kineosporiaceae bacterium | reverse complement strand
GCGGACTGCTCAGGGATACCGAGCGGATCGGCGATCCGATCGCGCCCGGCGCGACGGTGCCGTTCGCGCTGACGGTGCCGGCCGGCAACCTCGGGCTCGACCAATCCGTGTCCGGCCCGCAGGCCCTGGCGCTGGCCGTGACCGCGGAGGGCGACCTCCCCGGGACGGTGGCGGACCGGCGCACCGTCGTCCGGACGTTCGCCGTCTGGCAGCCGCGCCCCGCGGCGCAGCCGATCCGGCTGACCGTGCTCGTGCCCGTCACGCAGCCCGTCGCGCGTCCCGACGCGGGCGCCGCGGACGCCCACTCGCCGTCCGACTGGGCCGCGCAGGGCCGGCTGGCGCGCGTCCTGCGGGCCGCCTCGGCCGGAGGCGTCTCGTGGGCGGTGGACCCGGCGTTGCTCACGTCCGCGTCGGCGGCCGCCGCCGGGCGGGGCTCGACGCCGGCCGCATCCCCGAGCACGTCGCCCAGCACGTCACCAAGCACGTCACCGACCTCGTCGCCGACCTCCTCGCCCACCGCGTCCGGGACGGCGTCCGCGGCGTCGGGACCGGCGTCCGGCTGGCTCCAGACCTTCACCGCGGGCGCCCGGGGCCGCGACGTCTCCGTGCTCCCCTGGGCCGACCCCGACGTCGCCGCGCTCGGCCACGGCGACGCCACCGAGCTCCTCGGCCAGGGTGAGACGGCCGCCTCGACCGCGTTCACCCGGCTGCTGCACCGCCGCCCCGCCGCCACCGTGACGCTGCCGGACGCGGGCCGGGCCGACGCGACCGTCGTCCGGAACCTCGCGCGGTCCGGCCGGACCGTGGTCCTCGACTCCGGGGCGATCCGCAGTGCGCTGCCGCTCCCCGGTGGTCGAGCCGACGTCTCCGTCACGGTCCGGCAGCGGGCCACGGTGGCCAAGGCCGTCGTCGCCGACCAGGAGCTGAGCGCGGACCTCGCGGCGTCCGGTCAGGGCGCCGTCCCCGCACAGAACCTGCTCGCGGACCTCGCCGTGACGGCGGCGGAGTACCCGGGCCGGGCGTTCCTCGCTCTGACCCCGAGGTCCTGGAACCCGGACCCGGTCACCGCGCAGCGCACGTTCGCCGCGCTGCGGGCCGCCGGCTGGGTCAGCCTCCACCCCTACAGCGAGCTCGCCCGGGGGGCCGCCGTCGACGAGCCCCGGCCGGTGACGCTGCCGTACACCGCCACCGCGCGCGCCCGGGAGCTGCCGTCCGAGCACGTCTCCGCCGTGGCCGCCGCCGACCGCGGCCTCGCCGGCTTCGCCCCGGCCCTGGTCGACCAGGCGCCGGTGACCGACCTGCGCGCCCAGGCGCTCTCGCTGGTCGGCCTCGGGTGGCGGGGGCGCGCCACCACCGTCCTCGCCCTGGCCCGGACGCCGCTCACCTCCGGCGTCGACGGCCTCTACTCGGGCCTGTCCGTCGACCCGGGGTCGACGAAGAACCTGCTGGCCAAGGAGGGCCTGCTCCCGATCACCGTCCGCAACAGCCTCCCCTACCGCACGAAGGTCCTACTCGTCCTCACCCCGCTCAGCGGCCAGCTCAGCGTCAAGGGCGCGATGCTCATCACGCTGGAGCCGAGGAGTTCACGCCAGTTCTTCGTCCCGATCCGGGCCGTGGCGAACGGGGACGTCGAGGTCGTCGCGAGCTTCCGGACCCCCGACGGCCGTGCGGTCCTGTACCAGTCCCCGCGCATCCAGGTCCGGGTGCGCAGCGACTGGGAGACCCGCGGGCTGGGCGTCGTCGCCGTCGTCCTCGGCCTGCTCCTGCTCGTCGGGCTCGCGCGCGGCGTGCGGCGTGGGCGCGACCGCACCCGGATCCCGCCCGAGAGCGTCCCCGACCCGGACGACGTCGGCCGGGTGGCCGTCCCCGACGGGGCGGAGGATGCCGCCGACGAACCGGCCGAGGCGCTGGCCGGCGCCCACGTGGAGGACGTGCCGCAGGCGGAGCCGCACCCCGTGGAGGCACGGCCCGTGGATGCGCTGCGTCCGCGTGGTCGGCACGCGGGACCGGCCGCGCCCGACGCGGAGGACCTCGAACCGCTGCCGGTCGCTGTCGCGACGGCGGTCGAGGCGTCACCGGCGCTGGCCGCGTCGAACGGCGCGCCTCGTGCGTCCGCGACGGCCACCATCCCGCGGGGCGACCTCGCCGTCTCGGGGCGCCCCGCGCCGGTCCCGGCGTCCGGCCCCGCCGCCCCCGCGACCTCGGCGTCCGCGCCGGACGGGGAACCGGTGCCGACCGAGCAGCCCGTCCCGGTGCCCGGCGGGACGACCGGCGGGACGACCGGCGGGACGACCGGCGGGGCGCCCGGCGACGGTTCCGACGCCGGCGGTTCCGCCGACGACGATCACGGCAACGGCGGCGGGGACGGCACGCCTGGCCCCGGCGAGGGTGGCGCCGGGACGGCGCGGCTCATGAGCAGCAGCGCGATCATGGCCTCGGGGACGCTGCTCTCCCGGGTGCTGGGCATGGTCCGGGTCGTCGTGCTCGCGTGGGCCATCGGCGCGGCGTTCTCGGCGAACGCGTTCAGCACGGCGAACACGCTGCCGAACAGCCTGTTCCTGCTGATCGGCGGCGGCGTGCTGAACGCCGTCCTCGTGCCGCAGATCGTCGCGGCCATGCAGCGGCCGGACGGCGGGCGGGAGTACGTCGACCGGCTCCTGACCCTCGCGCTCGGCGTCCTCGTCGTCGCCACGGTTCTGCTCACCGCGGCGGCGCCCCTGCTCGTGCTGCCCTACCTGGCGGGCTGGACGCCGGCGCAGGTCGGCGTCACGATCGCGTTCGCGTTCTGGTGCCTGCCGCAGGTCTTCTTCTACGGGCTCTACACCGTGCTGGGGCAGGTGCTCAACGCCCGGGGCAGCTTCGGCCCCTACATGTGGGCGCCCGTCGTCAACAACGTGGTGGCGATCATCGGGATGATCGTCTTCGTCGCGATCTACGGCAGCGGCGACCACCCGGCGCAGTGGTGGACGCCCGCGGCCGTGGCCGTGCTCGCCGGGACGACCACTCTCGGCGTCGTGGCGCAGGCGCTGATCCTCGTGCCCGTCCTGCGCCGGAGCGGCTTCCGGTGGCGGCCGCGGCGCGGTTTCCGCGGCGTCGGCCTCCGCTCGGCGGGCAAGGTCGCCGGGTGGACGTTCGCCGCGCTGCTCGTGGGCCAGCTGGGGCTCGTGCTCGTGTCCCGGGTCGCCAACCGCGCCGGGGAGCAGTCGGGTGACGTCGGCACCGGCCGCTTCGTCTACGACACCGCCTTCCTGTTGTTCATGCTGCCGCACTCGCTCGTCGCCGTGTCCGTCGTGACCGCGGTGTTCACGCGCATGTCGCACGCCGTGGTGACCCACCGGCTCGACGCCCTCCGCGCCGACGTCTCCGTCGCACTCCGCACCATCGGCGTCGCGACGGTGCTCGCGACGGTCGCCGTCG
>DASQJO010000239.1:0-2150 GCA_035630955.1 Kineosporiaceae bacterium | reverse complement strand
CCTTCGTCGCGCAGTCGGCGCGCGGGCAGGGTCGGCCGATGGTGCCGCAGCGCGAGGTGGACCGGGGCCGGACGATCGTCGAGCGGTTCATGATCCGCTGGCGCGGTGAGCCGGACCCGCGGCACGTCGAGGCCGTCGACGCGTACTGGGTCTCCGCCGCCGAGCACGGCATGAACGCCTCCACCTTCACCGCCCGGGTCATCGCCGGCACCGGCGCGGACGTCGCGGCCTGCCTGTCCGGCGCCGTCGGCGCGATGAGCGGCCCCCTGCACGGCGGCGCCCCGTCGCGCGTGCTGCACATGCTCGAGGCGGTCGAGAGGAGCGGCGACGCGATCGGTTACGTCAAGGGCGTCCTCGACCGCGGCGAGCGGCTGATGGGCTTCGGGCACCGCGTCTACCGCGCGGAGGACCCCCGCGCCCGCGTGCTCCGTGCCACCGCCGAGCGGCTGGGCGCTCCGCGCTACGAGGTCGCGAAGGCCCTCGAGGAGGCGGCGCTGGCCGAGCTGCAGGCCCGCCGGCCCGATCGGGTGCTCGCCACCAACGTCGAGTACTGGGCGGCGGTCGTGCTCGACTTCGCCGGCGTCCCGGCCCGGATGTTCACGCCGATGTTCACGTGCGCCCGGACGGCGGGGTGGTCGGCGCACATCCTGGAGCACAAGCGGACCGGCCGGCTCGTCCGGCCCAGCGCACGCTACGTCGGCCCCGGCCCGCGCCGCCCCGAGGAGGTCGCCGGCTGGGACGCCGCGACCGCCCACCCGGGACTCGTCAGCTGACATCCCGCTCGGGCGTCCGGCATGCGGCCGGGCGGGCGGACGATCACGGCGGTGCGCGAGACTCGACCGGTGAGCACGACGACCGCCCCCGCCCTGACCCTCCCCGCCGACCTCAAGCCGTCCGACGGGCGCTTCGGCTCCGGGCCCAGCAAGGTCCGACCCGAGCAGGTGGCCTACCTGCAGTCGATCGCGACGACCGTGCTCGGCACGTCGCACCGGCAGCAGCCGGTGAAGGACCTCGTCCGCCGGGTCCGCACCGGGCTGACCGCATTCTTCGACCTGCCCGACGGCTACGAGGTCGTGGTCGGCAACGGCGGCGCCACCGCGTTCTGGGACGTCGCGTCGTTCGCGCTGGTCCGCGAGCGGGCCGAGCACCTCGCGTTCGGCGAGTTCTCGGCCAAGTTCGCGGCGGTGACGCGGAAGGCCCCGTTCCTCGCCGACCCGGTCGTCATCAGCGGCGAGCCGGGGACCGTCCCGTCGCCGCAACCCCAGCCCGGTGTCGACATCTACGCCTGGGCGCACAACGAGACGTCGACCGGGGCGATGGCGCCGGTGCGCCGCGTCCCGGGCGCCGACGCCGACGCGCTGGTCGTCGTCGACGCCACGTCCGGCGCCGGCGGGCTCCCGGTCGACGTCCGCGAGACGGACGCCTACTACTTCGCCCCGCAGAAGTCCTTCGCCTCGGACGGAGGCCTGTGGCTCGCCGTCCTCTCCCCCGCGGCGCTCGCCCGGGTCGGGGAGATCACCGCGTCCGGCCGCTGGATCCCCGATTTCCTCGACCTCGCGACGGCGATCGACAACTCCCGCAAGGACCAGACCTACAACACCCCGGCGGTCGCCACGCTCGCGATGCTGGCCGACCAGGTCGAGTGGCTGAACGGTCGCGGTGGCCTGACGTGGGCGACGGGCCGGACGGCGGACTCGGCGTCGCGCCTCTACGGCTGGGCCGAGCGGACCGCGTACACCACCCCGTTCGTCGCCGACCCCGCCCAGCGCAGCCAGGTCGTGGGCACCGTCGACCTCGACGAGGCGGTCGACGCCGCCGCGGTCGCGAAGATCCTCCGGGCGAACGGCATCGTCGACGTCGAGCCCTACCGCAAGCTCGGCCGCAACCAGCTGCGGATCGCGATGTTCCCGGCGATCGAGCCGGACGACGTCGAGGCGCTCACCCGCTGCGTGGACTTCGTCGTCGAACGCCTCGGCTGAGGCTGCGCTTCGCGGCTTTATCCGTCGCCTGATCGGACTGCGGTCCCGGGTTCGCGAGACCCGGGACCGCAGCCCTCCCCTCCTCCATCAACGTTGTTAGAAGTCGTCAGACGTCACGGGCTCGGCGTTCTGCGAATGGTCCACGGCCCCTTCTCATGGGCGTCCGCGATC
>DASQJO010000238.1:0-8036 GCA_035630955.1 Kineosporiaceae bacterium | reverse complement strand
ATGCAAACCGGTCCGATCATCGCGACCGCGACGTGCTCCCTTTCGGCTGCGTTGCGCCCGTAAAGCCCGCCGACAGCCGCCCTGCGAACGGCTCGACGGGAGCAAGCGCCTGTCAGAGCTACGTCGCCGTCGGCGTCCTGTCCGTGGAGCGCGAGTATCGGCAGCCCATGATCGGACCGGTTTGCATGATCACCGGGAGAGGCGCGTGGTCATGCGAGGGGCGACGAGGGCGTGCCACGGGGTTCCCGTGACGGCGACGACGACGCCCGTCACGGTCACCGTCAGAAGGCCGGCGCCGAGCATGTGGGCGGCGACGAGTGCACCCGGCAGGTCGGTGAAGTACTGGGTGTAGCCGATCGCCCCTTGCAGCAGGGTGACGACGAGGAGCCACCGGGCCCAGGTCCGGGCGATCGGCGTCGCGTCGGCGAGCCGGAGCACGACGATGAGCGCCAGCACGAGCCCGACGAAGAGCCACACGGCGTCCGCGTGCAGCCAGGCGACCGTCCGCGGGTCGAAGCCGAAGCGCGACGGCGTCTCGGCGTCGCCCGAGTGCGGCCCCGAGCCCGTGACCACGGTCCCGAGCGCCAGCACGACGGCCGCCACGACCGCGAGCGCAGCGACGACGGCCCGCACCTCGACGCGCGCCGACGCCGCGGGCGCCGGCCGGGTGAGGGCGAGCAGCAGCACGGTCGACGCCGAGACCAGCACCATCGAGACCAGGAAGTGCGACGCGACCGCGGCCGGTGCGAGCCCGGTCAGCACGGTGATGCCCCCCACGACGGCCTGGAGCACCACGCCCACGATCGGCACCGCGGCGAAGGCCAGCAGGCGGCGGGGGGCGCCCGTCCGGAGCACCCACGCCGTCACGCAGACCACGACCGCCACCGCCGCGACGCCGACCACGAAGGTCAGCAGCCGGTTGCCGAACTCGACGTCCTTGTGCCACCCCTGCGCCTGCTGCACCACCGGCGTGTAGGAACCGGGCACGCACTGTGGCCAGGTCGGGCAGCCGAGCCCGGAGCCGGTCAGCCGCACGACGCCGCCGGTCACGACGATGAGCACCTGCGCGACGAGGTTGACGACCAGGACCGGGCGGAGCAGCCGGGCGAGCAGGCCGAGGACGGCGTCGAACGGACGCACCGGCGCGGGCGCCGCGGGAGAGGAGGCCGAGGACGTCGGCGGTGCGCTCACGGGTCCAGCGTAGGAGGAGGGGTGCGACGCGGCGCGGGTCAGGTCTTGATCACGCCGCGCAGCACGCTGTCGCCCGAGTGCTTCGGGTCGCCGGGCTGCTGCACGGAGACGTCGACGATCGGGTACGCGGAGACGTCGACGCCCTCGGGGATCACGAACTCCCCGGTCGTCCCGTCGAGGATCCCCAGCGACACCATCTTCTTGATCTTCGGATCGATGAGCCAGACGTCGTAGAAGTGACCGGGCTGCGGCTTCAGTTGCGAGACGTTCAGCACGAGCCGCTCGCCCGCGGGCGTCCGCACGACGGCGGCCGAGCCGCTGGCGCGCGTGACGGCCGGCTTCAGGTTCGAGAGCGGGACCTGGGCGAGGACCTGCTGGGTGGCTCCGGGCGTCGGCCTGGCGACGTTGTCGGGCCGGTCGACCAGGCGCGAGCCGAACACGCCGCCCACGGCCCCGATCACGAGGGCGGCGGCCACCGCGATCAGCGTGCGCACGCTCGTCCGGTCGCGCCGGCGGCGACGGGCGGTCAGCTCGTCCTGCCCCGTCTGCGACGGCTGCACGGGAGGCGGCGTCCGCCGCTGCGGGACCTGCGGGACCGGTGGCGTCTGCGGCGTCTGCGGCGTCTGCGGCGTCGGCGGCGTCCGCGCGGCGGAGGCGGTCTGCATCCGATCGGGGCGGGGGGCGGTGCGGACGCCGGTGGCGGCGGCGATGTCCTCCCAGACGGAGGCGGGCGGAGCGACGGCCGGGCCGGCGGGCACGTCGACACGGACCGCCGAGACGACCTGGCGGAGTTCCTCGACGTCGGCGCGGCACTGCTCGCAGCCGCGCAGGTGCTCGGCGTCCGGGCCCGGGGCAGGTTCGCCGAGGGCGACGAGCGCGAGCACGTCGGGGTCAGAGTGCGGCACCGTCCACCTCCAGCCTGGTCCGGAGCCGGACGAGCGTCCGGCGGATGTGACTCTTGACCGTGCCGAGCGGAAGTCCCGTGTGCTGGGAGATCTGCTCGTGCGTCATGTCGTGGAAGAAGGCCATCTCCATGATGCCCCGCTGCGGCTCGCCGATCCGCGCGAGCTCGTCGAGCAGGACGACGCGGTCCTCCGCGTGCGGGTCGAAGGCCGCAGCGGACGCGTCGGCGTCGGCCAGGCCGAGTGCGGCGGTGCGGGACCGCTCGTCCCGCTGACGGCGGGCGAAGGCGTCGGCGATCCGATGTCGGGTGATCCCGACGAGCCACGCGGGCAGCGGGCCGTCCGCGGGTCGGTAGCCCGCGCGTCCGGTCCAGGCGGAGACGAAGACCTGCTGCGTCACGTCCTCGGCGTCGCTGCTCGACCGGAGCGCGCGCACCGCGATCCCGTGCACCAGCCCGGCCCACCGCTCGTACGCCCAGGCGAGCGCCCGCTCGTCACCCCCGGCGAAGAGCCGGCCGACCTCGTCGTCGTCCGGCTCGGCACGGTCGGCCACCCTGCCGCCAGCCGCATGCTTCAACGCCACCTCCGAGCGTCCCCGACCCACCACCGGCGTCGCGGGACCGCCCCCCACCCTAGACCGCCGCGCCGAGAACGGGAGATCTGCGGCCGCGAGGTACCACGGCTGGGCGATCACGACGCCGCCACCGGGACCGCCACCACCACGAGGTTGTCGCGGTAGCTGGAGAGCTCGGGGACGAACGGGCCGCCGCAGGTGATGAGTACCAACCGCGGTGCTCCGTCGCGCGCGAAGAGCCGCTCGACGGGCAGGCGCTGCTTGACGATCGTCTGCTTGCCGACCACGCGGTACCGCAGGTCCCGCCCTCCGTCGACGGTCACGGTCACGGTGTTGCCGACCTCGACTCCGCGCAGCGGGAACAGGGCGCCGGCACCCTGCTGCCGGGCATCGACGTGGCCGGCGACGACAGCGGCGCCTGCCGGGTCGCCGGGGGCCGGTCCGTAGCGGTACCAGCCGACCTGACGGACCTCGCGGGGGATGACCATGAACCCGCGACCGTCGACGCCGACCGGCGTGACGGCGGCGTCGACGCCGACGGCCGGGATCCGCAGCCGGACGGGAGACGGGCTCGTCGTCGTCGCCCCCGGAGCCGCCGGGCGCGCCGTCAGCGTCGGGAGCCGCGCCGCGGGGGCGGCGCCGGTCGGGCTCGGGCTGGGGTCGGTGCCGAGGATGCCGACGCTCGTCACCGGTACCCCGGCGTCCGCCGGCGGCCGCGTCGCGAACCAGGCGACGGGGACGCCGACGGCCACGGCGACGCACGCCACGAGGACGACCAGCCAGCGACGCACCGGGGGACCTTTCCTCGAGACGGGGGACGCGAGAAGGGGAGAGGGTCCCGGGCCCGGAACGTGACGTCCGGGCCCGGGACCGCGGGTCAGCGTCGACGGGTGACGGCGACCCGCCGGCCCGCCATCAGCGCGCCACCGGCGGCGAGCACCGTCAGGGCGACCAGCGGCAGGGGCAGCGCGTCGTCCACCAGACCGCCGGTGCCCGACGGCACACCGCCGGGGTTCCCGTGCAGGCCAGCGATGGTCTGGACGGCCAGCTTGAGGTTCTTGTCCTGCGCGGAGCCCCACGCGTAGACGATCGTGTTCGTGCCCTCCTTGAGGGTCACGTCGGCCGGCCCGATGGCGACCGTGCTGGTCCCGGCGAGGACGACGTCCGCGTTCACGGTGCCGGCGGGCAGGTCGGCCTTCTTCTCGTTCGGGTTCGTCAGGTTCGTGAAGACCGGCTTGCCGCCGGCCCGGACGTCGACCGCGGGCGCCGCCGCGTCGTGCCTCACGGTCAGCCGCGCCTGGCCGGCCTTGAGCGTGGAGGTGTCGTTGACGTAGGGCGTGAGGATCGGCTTTCCGTCGGCGTCCAGGTGTGCGACGACGGTGATGTTCGCGCCGCTCGGTACCTTGACGCCGTCGGCCTCGATCGCGGGCGTTCCGCCGGGGCCCTTGCCGGCCGCGAAGACCTTGAGGTCGTACGTGCCCTCGGGCAGTGCGACGGGGTCCGTCAGCGTGCCCGGCTTGAAGTTGGTGAGCAGCTTGTCGCCGTTGGCGTAGACGTCGACGGTGATACCGGGGACGCCGTGGAGCACGGAGACCTGGGACGTGCCGGCCGCGTGCGCCGGAGCCGCGAGGGCGATGCCGATGCCCGCGGCCACGGCGCCGGCCGCGGCAAGGGTGCGCAGAGAGCGCATCGGGAACTCCTGGAAGTCGGGATGGATGTTGCTGTCACCCTGTCTTCCGTGTCCCGACCGGATCCGGATGCAGCTGCTGCCGCGTGATTCGGATCACTCCCAGCGGAACCAGCGGACGGCTGCGAGCGAGGCCGCCGCGGCCCACAGGGCGAGCACGCCGAGCGCCGCGACGTCGAGGCGGCCGTCCTGCAGCGCAGCGCGGGAGGCATTACCCAGGGCGCCCGACGGCAGCACGGCGGCGATCCGGCCGAGCGTGCCGTGCACCGGGACGACGACCCCGCCGAGCGCCACGAGCAGGACCCAGACGAGGTTGGCGGCGGCGAGCACGGCCTCGCTGCGCAACGTCCCGGCGAGGAGCAGGCCGAGCGCGACGAACGCCGCCGTCCCGAGCAGGCCGACGGGCACCCACAGCACGATGCCGAGCGGCTCCGGCCGCCACCCGAGCGCGACGGCGATCACCCCGAGGACGGCGACCTGGACGACCTCGACGACGACGACGGCGAGGATCCTGCCGGCGAGGAGCCCGTCGCGGCCGAGCGGCGTCGTCCCGAGCAGCCGCAGCACCCCGTAGCGGCGGTCGAAGGCGGTGCTGATCGCCTGGCCCGTGAACGCGGTCGACAGCACCGCGAGGGCGAGGACGCCGGGGGCGACGACGTCGATCCGCGGACCGTCACCCAGGTCGGGCACCGACGCGAGGGTCAGCCCGACGAGCAGCAGCGCGGGCAGGACGATCGTCAGCAGCAGCTGCTCCCCGTTGCGCAGGAGCACGCGGGCGTCGAAGCGGGCCTGCGAGAGCACCCGGCGGGACGGCGGCGCGGCCTCCGCGGACGGCTCGAGGTCGGCGGGAGTGATGGTCATCGCGACGCCGTCACCGCAGGGCCCGGCCGGTGAGGTCGAGGAAGACGTCCTCCAGGGTGCGCCGGCCGAGCGCGAGCCCGTCGGGCAGGACGCCGTGCGCGGCGCACCAGGCGGTCACGGTGGCGACGGCTCCGGGCCCGAGCGGGACGTCGCGGCCCTCGACGACGTACCGCCCGGTGGTGGGCTCGCCGACGACGATGCCCTCGGGCAGCGCCGTGCGGAGCGTGGTGAGGTCCAGGCCCGGAGGTCCGGCGAACTGCAGGACGTCCGCGCCCGACGTCAGCTCCGCCGGTGTGCCCTCCGCGACGACGTGGCCGGCGTCCACGACGACGACCCGGTCGGCGAGCCGGTCGGCCTCGTCCATGAGGTGGGTGGTGAGGACGACGGCGACGCCGGCCTCGCGCAGGGACCTGATGAGGTCCCACACCGCGAGCCGGGCGTGCGGGTCGAGGGCCGCGGTCGGCTCGTCGAGGAAGACGATCTCGGGACGGCCGACGACGGCGAGGGCGAGCGCCAGCCGCCGCCGCTGCCCCCCGGAGAGGCGGCGGACGGTGGTGCGGAGGACGGGCTCGAGGCCGAGATCGGTGGCCAGGCGGGCGGGGTCGACGGGGTGGGCGTGCAGCGCGGCGACGTGGCGGAGGACCTCCCCAGCGCGTGCTCCGGTCGGGAGGCCGCCGTCCTGGAGGAGGACGCCGACCCGCGGGCGCAGGCGCCTGCCGTCGCGGACCGGATCGAGCCCGAGCACGCGGACGCTGCCGGCGTCCCCGCGGCGCAGGCCCTCACAGCACTCGATCGTCGTCGTCTTGCCGGCACCGTTCGGGCCGAGGACGGCCGTGACGGCGCCCCGGGAGGCCGTCAGGGACAGCCCGTCGACCACGATGCGGCCCGCGTAGCGCTTGACGAGACCCTCGATCTCCAGCGCGGCGTCGGACACATCCGGAGTCTAGGCAGCACCCCTCCCAGCCGCCCCCGCGAGCCCGCCCTCCCCCCGGCCCTTGTTCGTGATCATGCAATCCCCGTTGATCACAGGATGGTCCGTGACGATGGGTGACGTCCCGAGGGTCGGATCGCCGTCACTCGCCGTCACTGCCGGTCTCGTGATGAACGCGGATTGCATGATCACGAACAAGGGTGGGGGGAGGGGGAAGCGCAGGGGAGGGGCCGGGTTGAGGGGGGTGTGGAATTACGTCACAATGGTGGTGTGAAATTCCCTCCTTCGGCGACGGACGCGCCGACGACCCAGGACGCGCGCACGCGCGACCGGGTCTGCCGCGCCGTGCTCGAGCAGGGACCCGTCACCGCGACCGTCCTCGCCGAGCGGCTCGGGCTCACCCCCGCCGCGGTGCGCAGGCACCTCGACGCCCTGGCCGCCGACGGGCTCGTCTCCGTCTGGGAGCCGGCCGCCGGCCGTCGCGGACGTGGCCGGCCCGCCCGCCGCTACGTCGTCACCGACCGGGGCCACGCCCTGATGTCGGCGGGGTACGACGACCTCGCCTCGTCCGCGCTGCGGTACCTGCGCGCGGCCCTCGGCGAGGACGCGGTCCGCGCCTTCGCCGAGCACCGGGTCGGCGAGCTCGAGCGGCGCTACCGGCCCGAGGTGGACGCCGTGGGCACCGACCCCGGCACCCGGGCCGAGGCGCTCGCCGCGGCGCTGACCGTCGACGGCTACGCCGCGTCCGTGAGGCCGGCCGCACCAGGCATACCCGGGCTCGGCTCGCAGTTGTGCCAGGGGCACTGCCCCGTGCAGCACGTGGCGAGCGAGTTCCCCGAGCTGTGCGAGGCGGAGACCGACGCGTTCTCGCGCCTGCTCGGCGTCCACGTCCAGCGCCTCGCGACGCTGGCCCACGGCGAGCACGTCTGCACCACCCACGTTCCTCCCGCAAGCCTCACCACCACCGGAAGGCAGTCCGAATGACGACCACGGCACGCCCCGAGCTCGAGGGTCTCGGCCGCTACGAGTACGGCTGGGCGGACCCCGACGCGGCCGGCGCCACCGCACGCCGCGGCCTCTCCGAGGCCGTCGTGCGCGACATCTCGGCCAAGAAGGGCGAGCCGGAGTGGATGCTCAAGCTCCGGCTCAAGGCACTGCGGCTGTTCGACCGCAAGCCGATGCCGACCTGGGGCGCGGACCTGACCGGGATCGACTTCGACACCATCAAGTACTTCGTCCGCTCGACGGAGAAGCAGGCCGCCTCGTGGGAGGACCTCCCCGAGGACATCAAGAACACCTACGACCGGCTCGGCATCCCCGAGGCGGAGAAGCAGCGCCTCATCGCCGGCGTCGCCGCTCAGTACGAGTCCGAGGTGGTCTACCACCAGATCAACGAGGAGCTGGAGCGGCAGGGCGTCATCTTCGTCGACACCGACACCGGCCTGCGCGAGTACCCGGAGCTGTTCAAGGAGTACTTCGCGACCGTCATCCCGGTCGGCGACAACAAGTTCGCCTCGCTCAACACCTCGGTGTGGTCCGGCGGCTCGTTCATCTACGTGCCGAAGGGCGTCCACGTCGAGATCCCGCTGCAGGCCTACTTCCGGATCAACACCGAGAACATGGGCCAGTTCGAGCGGACCCTGATCATCGCCGACGAGGGCTCCTCGGTGCATTACGTCGAGGGCTGCACCGCCCCCATCTACTCCTCCGACTCGCTGCACTCCGCGGTCGTCGAGATCATCGTCAAGAAGAACGCCCGGGTCCGGTACACGACGATCCAGAACTGGTCGAACAACGTCTACAACCTCGTCACCAAGCGGGCCGTGGCCCACGAGGGCGCGACGATGGAGTGGATCGACGGCAACATCGGGTCCAAGGTCACGATGAAGT
>DASQJO010000237.1:0-17746 GCA_035630955.1 Kineosporiaceae bacterium | reverse complement strand
GAAGTGCCCGGCGGTGGCGAGCGCGCGGTCCAGGACGACGTGGCCGTCGAGGATGCCCCGCGTGCTGTCCCCGATCGGGTCCTGAAGGTCGTCGCCCTCGACGAGCACGGTGTAGAGCGCGGTGATGCTGCCGGTCGCGCCCGGGCCGGCGCGTTCGAGCAGCCTCGGCAGCATGGCGAACACGCTCGCCGGGTAACCGCGCGTGGCGGGCGGCTCGCCGGCGGCCAGGGCGACCTCCCGTTGGGCGAGCGCGGTCCGGGTGATCGAGTCGACGACGAGCAGCACGTCCTCGCCCGCGTCGCGGAACCACTCGGCGACGCGGGTGGCGGTGAACGCGGCGGACAGGCGCAGCAGCGGCAGGTCGTCGCCGGTCGCGACGACGACGACGGTCCGCTCCCGGCTCGCCGGGTCGAGGGTGTCCTCGAGGAACTCGCGGACCTCGCGGCCGCGCTCGCCGACCAGCGCGACGACGCGGACCGGCGCGGCCGTCCCGCGCACGGCCATGCCGAGCAGGGTCGACTTGCCGACGCCGGACCCGGCCATGATCCCGATCCGCTGGCCGGCGCCGAGCGGCACGAACGCGTCCAGGGCGCGGACGCCGGTGGGCAGCGGCCGGTCCACGCGGCGACGCAGCAGCGGGTTCGGCGCTGAGGCGTCGAGCGGCACGCGCTCGACCCGGGTCAGCGGGCCGCGACCGTCGAGCGGGCGTCCGAGGGCGTCGACGACGCGGCCGAGCAGGCCGGGGCCGGCCGGTACGCGAGGGCGGGTGCGTGCGGGGAGCACGCCGTTGCCGGCGGCGACGCCGGTGGTGGTGCCGAGCGGCATGCAGGTGGCGGCGTCGCCCCCGGCGTCCCGGTGCAGCGCGACGACCTGGGCGGGCAGGGGACCGGCGCCCGTCGTGACGGTGACGAGGTCGCCGACGCTCGGCCGGATCCCGCGGACCTTGACCGCGAGACCGACGACGTCACTGACGGTGCCGCCGACGACGGGCGAGGCCGCGACGGCGGCCTCCTCGAGGCGGCGGCGCAGCCCGGCGGTCAACGACGCGGTCACGACCGCAGCACCTCCTCCGCGGCGGCGACGGCGGCGGGCACGTCGAGACGCAGCCGCTGCACCTCGCCCCGGACGGCGACGGCGCCGGCGGGCAGTGCGGGATCGGCGACGAGTTCGGCGTCCGCGGGCAGCCGGACGCCCTCGATCGCGGCGAGGTCGGCCGGGTTCAGCCGCAGGACCAGCCGGCCGTCGCCGGCGAGCGCACGGACGGCAGCCCGGACCCGCAGGACGAGGTCGTCGTCGACGGACGTGAGCTCGCGCGCGAGCGCGGCGCGAGCGATGGCGAGGGCACCGTCGGCCAGGACGTCGGCGAGCTCCTCGTACTCGGGCGCGGTGGAGACCGCGGCGGAGCGGGCGGCGTCGGCGAGCGCCACGAGCAGGGCCTCGGCACGCTCGCGCCGCCGGAGGCGCTCGGCCTCTGCGGCCTCCGCACGGGCGGTTGCCTCGGCGGACTCGCGTTCGGCGGCGGCCCGGCGTCCGGCGGTCCAGCCGGCGACGAAGCCCTGGGCAAGGCCCTGCCGGCGTCCCTCGGCCACGGCCTCGGCGATCTGGGCGTCGAGTGCGGGATCGCCCCAGCCGGCCCCGATCCGCGCGGCCTGCGGGCCGGCGAGCGGCCGGTCGAACCGGACCGGCCGGACCTCGGGGTGGTCGGCGAAGGGGAGGTCAGTCGACGAAGGCATCGTCGCCTCCCCGCGCGATGACGATCTTGCCCGCCTGCTCGAGCGCGCGGATCTCGTTGACGACCTTGGCCTGTGCCTCCTCGACCTCGGAGAGGCGCTTCGGGCCGAGCAGCTCGATCTCCTCGGTGAGGTTCTCCGCGGCGCGGCTGGAGAGGTTCTTCATGATCTTCTCGCGGACGAGCTGGCTGGTGCCCTTGAGCGCGAGCGCGAGGTCGTTCTGCTCGACGTTGCGGAGCACCAGCTGGATCGCGGCGTCGTCGAGCGTGGTGATGTCCTCGAAGATGAACATCTGGGCCCGGACCTGCTCCGCGAGCTCCGCGCTGACTTGCTCCAGGCCCTCGAGGATCATGCGCTCCGTGGACCGGTCGGCCCGGTTGATGATGGCGACGAGCGGTGGGACGCCGCCGACCGCCGACAGCTCCTGCGGTCCGAGCACGGTCGACATCCGCCGGTCGAGCTCGCGCTCGACGAGCCGGATGACGTCCGGCGAGGCCTGCTCCATGCGGGCGATCCGGTGCGCGACGTCGGCCTGCAGCTTCTGGGTGAACCCGGAGAGGACGATCGCCGACTGCGCCGGCCCGAGGTGCGCCAGCACCAGCGCGATGGTCTGGGGGTGCTCGTCGGCGAGGAAGGTGATGAGCTGCCGCGCGTCCGCCCGGCGCATGGCCTCGAACGGCAGATCGGCCAGGCTGGCGCCCAGCCGCTCCATGATCTCCTCGGCGCGCTCCGCGCCGACGCTGCGGGCCAGCAGCTGCTTGGCGAGCTCGAGGCCGCCGCGGCCGGCCACCTCGTCCGACAGCAGCGCGGTGTAGGCCTCGCCGACGACGACCTCGGCGTCCTCCCACGACACGTCGCGCAGGCGGACGATCTCGGCCGTGAGGTCCTCGACCATGGGTTCGGGCAGCTTCGACAGCACCTTGGAGGCCTGGTCGCGCCCGAGCTGGACGAGCAGGATGGCGGCCTTGCGCAGGCCGCTGGTCGCGGTGGGCACCGGTCCTCCCTCAGCCCTTCCGCTCGGCGAGCCAGCCCTGGACGAGCTGGGCGATCTCGTCCGGCTGGGAGTCGACGAACGCCGTCAGCTCCTGCCGCATCCGGTCGCGCCGGGCGCGGGTCTCCTCGTCGACGGCCTCCTCGGGCAGGGCGGCGAGCGCAGCCATCCGCCCGTCGGTGATGGCGCCGGCCAGCACCGTCCCCTCCGCGGGCAGGTCGGACGCGACGGCCGAGACGCGGGTCCCGCCGGTCGCGCGCCGGCGCCGCCACGCGACGAGCAGCGCGACGAGCAGCGCGAGGCCGATCGCCGCCTTCTTGCCGATGTCGAGCAGCGAGGCCGTCCGCTCGGCGGCCTGCGCGTCGGCGAGCTGCTTGGCGGCGGCCTTGGCCGCGGTGGTGTCGAAGGCGACGCTGCTGACCTGCACGCTGTCGCCCCGGGTGGGGTCCAGCCCGACGGCGTTGCCGACGAGCTGCTGGATGTCCGCGGTGTTGACGCCCGGCTTCCCGGCGTCCAGCACGACGGCGACGGTGAGCCGCTTCACGCTGCCCGGCGCGGCCTGCGCCTTGGTGACGACCGTGCCGACCGCGTTGTCCACGGTCCGGTCGGACTTGCTGTAGGTGCCGCCGCCGTTCGCCCCGGACGTCGCGGTCAGCGTCGGCCAGGTCTGACCCAGGGCGCCGCCCGCGCCGGCGCCCGCGCCGTTGTAGGACTCGCTGGACGTGGCCTCGGACAGCGGCGGGACGCTCGGGCTCGGGACGACGTAGGTCTGGCTCGTCGTCTCGGTGGTGTCGAAGTTCAGCTGCGCGTTGACGCGGACGACGGCGTGCCCGGGGCCGAGCACGCGGTCGAGCATCTGCTGCACGGACTGGCCCATCCGGTCCTCGAACTGGGCGGTCTGCTCGTCGGTCTCGCCCGCGGCGGAGGCCGCGCCGGCGGTGCCGTCCTCGCGGGTGGACAGCAGGTCGCCGTTGGCGTCGCTGACGGTCACCTCGGACGCGTCCAGGCCGGGCACGCTGCCCGCCACCAGGTGCATCACCGAGCGGACCTGGGTCTTCGTGAGCGTCACGCCCGGCTGCAGGGACACCAGCACGGACGCCGTCGGCTTGTCCGAGTCGTTGGAGAAGACGTCCTTGGTCGGGATCGCGAGGTGCACGATCGCCGTCTGCACGCCCTGCATCGCCTGCAGCGTCTTGCCGAGCTCGCCCTCCAGCGCGCGCTGGTAGGCGACGTTCTGCTGGAAGTCCGTCGAGGTCATGCCCTGCTGGTCGAGCAGCGACCAGCCGCCGCTGTCGCCCGCGGGCAGGTTCTTGCCCGCCAGCGAGACGCGCAGGTCGTAGACCTGGCTCTCGGGCACGAGGATCGTCGAGCCGCCGCCGGTGAGCTGGTACTGCACGCCCTGGGACTTGAGCTGGTCGACAACGGCGCTCGCGTCGCTCGCCGAGAGGTTGCTGAACAGCGGACCCCAGCTCGGCTGCGCGGCGAACCGGGTGAGGACCACCGCGCCGAGGACGAGCCCGACGGCGGCGACGACGAGCACCGTGCGCTGCCCCGTCGTGAACCCGCGGAGCATCGCCCGGCTGCGCTCGAGGGCGCGGACCAGCTGGGGATTCACAGCGGCATCCTCATGATCTCGTTGAAGGCGTCGACAGCCTTGTTACGCACGGTCGTGGTGAGCTGGGCGGCGAGCTGGGCCTGCGTGGCGGCGATGACGTAGTCCTGGATGTCGGTGAGGTCGCCGGTCGCGGCCTGCACCGCCAGCCGGGAGGCGTTCTTGTCGAGGCCCTCGAGGCCGGTGACGCTGCGGCCGAGGGCGCCGGCGAAGTCGGCCCCGCCGGTCGCCGCGAGTGCCGACGGGGATGCGGACGCCGCCACGGGGGCGGACTGGTCGGGCGAGAGGAGCTGGTTGCGATAGAGCTGCGCGATGGATGCCAGGTCCGGGCCGCCCGCTCCTGCGGCCGCGCCGATGCCGGCGACGGCCTCGATGCCGGCGGTCATCAGCTCCTGCCCATCTGCAGGGCGGCCTGGTAGGAGGCGCGGATCCGGTCGAGGTTGGCGGCGTTGGCCTGGTAGCCGCGCTGCGCCATGATCATGTCCGTCATCTGCTCGCCGAGGTCGATGTCCGGCAGCCGGACGTAGCCCTTCGCGTCGGCCAGCGGGTGGTCGGGCTGGTAGACGAGCCGGCCCTCGGCGCTGCCGAGCGCGACGCCGGCGACGCCGACGCCGCCACCCGTCGCGACGCCGGGGCCGCCGTTCTCGGCGGCCTGGGCGAGCACGTACCGGGCCTGGAACGCCGCCTGCCGCGTGGACCGGACGGTGTTGATGTTCGCCACGTTGTCGGAGATGGCGTCCATCCAGGCCTGGTGCAGCTGCATCCCGGAGTTCACGATCTTGAGTGCCTCGAACACGGCCGTCACGCCCCCGCGATCGCGGTGCGGTAGAGGGAGAACCGGTCGCCCGCGGCGCGCAGCGCCAGCTGGTAGGCGAGCTCGGTGTCCACGCTCTGCGTCGTCTCGGCCGTGATGTTCACGTTGTTGCCGTTGAGGCCGGCCCCGGCGGAGGAGAGGGTCGTGGTCGGCCGCACCGTCAGCGGGTCGTCCCCGGACTCGAGGGCGTGCTTGAGGTCGGCCTCGAAGGTCACGGAGTGGGCGCGGTAGAAGGGCGTGTCCACGTTCGCGATGTCGTCGCTGATCGCGCGCTGGCGCGCGGAGAGTCCGCGCATGGCGGACTGCAGGACATCGATCGAGACGTCGTCGAGCATGAAGCACCGATCCCTGACCAGGAGCGCGCGAGCGCGCTGGGAGACAGTGGAAGTGGTGCGCCCGATCCGTGGCGCCGATCTGAGCTGTCCGTGCTCGGATTGGTTTTCGGTGGTGCGGGGGAGGGGCTTGAGCCGCCGGGGGCGGACCGGTCCGGGTTCGCCCGTCCGGGCTAGTCCACGGTGGGAGTCGGCGACTCGCCCGTCGGGCTCAGCCGACGACGTCGACGGCGCCGCCGTCCCGGTAGCCGTACGCGTGCCGGCCGGTGGGGCGGGCGAGGGCGGTGAGGGTCCGGGCGGCCTCGTCTCGGCAGCGCTGCACGGTGGCGGTCGCGGCGGCCAGGCTCTCCATGACCTCGCGGCGCCGGTCGTCCAGCGACGCCGGCCAGGGTGCCGCGGGCAGGGACGGCGGCACGAGCTCGCTCGCCTCCGGGACGTCCCGGTCGACGGCCTGCCGGGCGATGGAGCGCGCCGACGCCTCGACGGCGTCCAGGTAGGCGGCCCACTGCTCCTCGGGGGTGAGGTCGTTCACGCGGCACCGCCGGTGGCCAGCTGCTCGCCGGCGCTGCGCCACGCGTCCCGCAGCGGGACGACCAGGTCGCGGCAGTCCGCGACGCGCTGGGCGGAGCGCCGGACCCGGGCCTGCATGAGCTCGGAGACCAGCCAGAGGTAGAGCCGGCCCAGGCCCTCGCCGTCCGGCCAGGCCGAGACGTCGAGCGTGGCGTGCAGCTCGAGCAGGATCTCGCTGGCGTTGGCGATCCGCTGTCCGCTCGTCGCCCAGTCCTCACGGAGCATCGCGTCGTGCGCCACGCCGAGGTCGGTGACGACGCGGTCGTAGAGCATGGTCAGGAGCCGGGCCGGCGACACCGTCGCGGCGGCGTCACCGGCGTACCGGGCCTGCGCGAGTCCGAACGACATCGCTGAGGACATCGCTTGCCTCCCTCGTGGTGCGAGCCGCTGGACAGGACGAAGAACGGGGGGCCGACGCGAGGCGTCAGCTCGAGCTGCTGCCGGAGTTCGAGAGCATGCTCGTGCTCAGGCCGGAGAGCGCGCTCGTCTGGCTCTTGAGCGACGCCAGGGCGGTCTCCATGGCGGTGAACTGCTGCAACAGCTGGTTGCGGTAGTCCGTCAGGCGCTGGTCCCAGGCGTCGATCTGGTCCTGCAGGGTCGAGACCTGCGCCCGCCGGCCCTGCTGTGCCGTCGTGATGAGGCCGGTGCCGGACCTGGTCTCGGTGTCCACGAGGGAGGCCAGCTGCTGGGCGAGGCCGGGTGCGTAGGTGACGTCCCCGACGTCGCCGCCGCTGGTGTCGACGTCGTTCTGCGTCAGGCCGGAGGTGTCCAGCGCCAGGTACTGCGCGCCGCCCGTCCCCGTCGTGAGCGCGAGGATGCTGCCGATGCCGGTCGCGGCCTGGCCGTCGATGGTGCCCTGCACGTCGAGCCCGGTGGAGAGCTGCGTGCCGAGCGTGCCGCCGGCGTCCGCGGTGAAGGCCTGCGCGCTGCCGGCGTCCGCGGCGGTCAGGACGAGGTTGCCCTGCGCGTCGGGCGCGGCGGTGACGCCGAGCAGGGCCGCCGCGGCCGCGGCGTTGAGGCCGGCGGAGACCGCGGCGGCGTCGTCGCCGAGCTGCACGGTGTACGAGGCGGTCCTCGTGCCCTGGGTGAGGGTGAGCACCTTGCCGGTGGTGAGGGAGGCGGCCGCGAGCGACCACTGCTCGCGCTGGCCGAGCTGCGTGACCTGCAGGGCGTACGTGCCGGGCTGCGTCTGGATCGACGACGACGAGAAGGCGACCGTGCCGGAGACGCCGGCCGCGGGCGCGAAGCCCACGGTCGCGCCGAAGGCCCGCTTGACCTTGGCCGGGTCGGCCTTGAAGGCGGTGGTGAACGCGGCCTGGTCGAAGCTCACGGTGCCGTCGCGGGTCACGGAGACGCCGGGCGCGCCGGCGCCGGCCACCAGGTTCAGCAGCTGCTGCTGCAGCATGCGCGCCGTCGAGTCGCCGACGAGCGCGCCGCCCTTCTTCGTGCTCGCGTCGTACGCGGTCGCGGTGGAGATCTGCGAGATCACGGCGTTGACGGCGTCCACGAGCTTGCCCACCTGCGTGGCGACGGCGGTCCCGTCGACGGCCGCGTTGACCGTCACGCCGTTCTCCAGCTTGCCCACCGTGAACGAGACGCCGGGGAGCACCCCGGTGAAGGTGTTCGACGACGACGTCACGGTGTACGTGCTCGTCGTGCCGACGGTGATCTCGGCGTCCGCGGCCTGGGTGAGGATCGACATCCCCGCGGGGTCGTCCAGGCCGGTCAGGTCGAACTCCGAGGCCGTGCCCGTCGCGGCCGCGGCGACCTGCAGCCGGTACTGGCCCGGCGCGGTCTGCACGGCGGACGCGACCAGGCCCTTGCCGGCGGCGTTGATCCCGGCGACGACGTCCGACAGCGTGCCGGAGCCCACGTCGATCTGCGTCGAGGTGCCGTCGGACTGCGTGAGGGTCAGGGGGCCGCTCGCGATCACGGTGCTCGGCGAGGCGATCGTGCTCGCGGAGACGAGTGCGTGCGCGGCGGCGAGGGAGGTGACGTCGAAGGTCAGGGCGCCCGTCGTGGTCCCGGTCGCCGACGCGGTCACCGAGCTCGAGCTCGAGGTGACCGTGGTGCCGGCCCAGGTCGAGGTCTTCGCCAGCGAGGAGGCCAGGCTGCCGACGGTGCCCAGCGCGGTGGACAGCTTGCCGAGGGCGTCGGCGGCGTTCTGTTGGGTGGTCTGCTGGTTCCGCAGGAGCGTCTGCTGGTTGCCCTGGACGGCCACGAGCTGGTTGATGATCGAGCTCGTGTCGAGGCCGGACACGGCGCCGGAGATGGTCACCTGGGACACGGGCAGGGCTCCTCGGGAGGCGGACGCGGTCGTGCGGGACCTGGCAGAGCCGGGCGGCGGCGTGGCGGGGGAGCCGTGCCGCCGCCCGGCGTCTGCTCAGGCGTGGATCACTGGAGCAGCTTGAGCACCGACTGCGGGGCCTGGTTGGCCTGCGCGAGCATCGCGGTGCCGGCCTGCGACAGGATCTGGTTCTTCGTGAACTCGACCATCTCCGACGCCATGTCCGTGTCACGGATCCGGCTCTCGGACGCCGTCACGTTCTCGACGGCGACGTTGAGGTTGTTGATCGTGTGCTCGAACCGGTTCTGGTACGCACCGAGGTTGGCGCGCGCCGTCGAGACGCCCTTGATCGCCGTGTCGAGCGCGGTGATCGCGTTCTGGGCGTTGGTCGTGGTGGTGAGGTCCAGCGTGGCGTTGTCGACGGCGAGGCCGGCCGAGGTGAAGCCGGTCAGGCTGGAGCCGGTGCCGAAGATGTTGCCGGCAGCGGTGAGGTCGACCTGGATCTGGTCGTTCGCCGAGTTGGCCGAGCCGACCTGGAACAGGCCGACGGTCGCGCCGTAGGTGCCGTCGAGCAGCTTGGTGTTGCCGAACGCGGTGGTGTTGGCGATCCGGTCCAGCTCGCTCTGCAGCTGCTTGAACTCGGTGTCCGCGGCGGCCTGGGCCGTCGAGTCCTGCGAACCGCCGTTCGCCGCCTGCACCGCCAGGTCGCGCATGCGCTGCAGGATGGCCTGCGACTCGTTCAGCGCGCCTTCCGCGGTCTGGACGACGCTGATGCCGTCCTGCGCGTTGCGGACGGCGACCTTGAGGCCGCCGATCTGCGAGCGCAGACCCTCGGAGATGGCCAGCCCGGCCGCGTCGTCGGCGGCGCGGTTGATCCGGTAGCCGCTCGAGAGCTTCTCCAGCGACTTCGACATGTTGGTGTCGGTCACCGAGAGGTTCCGGTAGGCGTTGAACGCGGCGATGTTGTTGTTGATGCGGAGACCCATGATCTTCCTCCTTGGTCAGGGTCAGCCCGATCCGTCCGTGGACCGGTACACGGTTCCCTGTCGGCGTGAACTGCGGTTTCTTGAGCCGTCCGGCTACGTCCCGCGGGGCCGCGGGACGGCCGGGGTGCGCAGCGGCGCACCGTCGAGATAGGCCTGGACGTCGGCCCTGGAGCGGACGTCGGAACGCCTCGCGACGGCCGAGACGTACGCCTCGCGGCGACGCGCCCGGACGCCCTCGGAGTCCGCGCCCGCGCCGGCCCTCGCCCCGTCGCCGAGGAGCTTCTGCAGCGCCTCCTTGAGCAGGTCGAGGCCCTCGGACCGCAGCTGCGACGCCCGCGACTGGGTGACGCCGAGCTCCTCGGCGATCTCCGTGAGCTGGCGGTCCTCCAGGTAGTAGCCCGTCACCACGCGCCGCGCCCGCTCGGGGAGCTCCGCGATCGCGTCGCGCAGGTACCCCAGCCGTTCGGCGGCGACGAGCGCCTCCTCCGGGCCCGGCGTGCGGTCCTCGAGGCCTGCGCCGAGGCCGTCGTCGCCGACGGCCAGCGGGTCCAGGCTGAGCAGCGAGGCGCGGTCGGTCCCCTGGAGGACGTCACGCACCTCCTGCTCACTCATGCCGGCGGCCGTGGCGAGCTCGGCGTCCGTCGGCGCCCGGTGCAGTGCCTTGGTGAGCTCCTCCGCCGCGGTCGCGAGCGAGCGGGCGCGGGACCGGACCGAGCGCGTCGCCCAGTCCCGCTGGCGCATGTGGTCGATCATGGCGCCGCGGATCCGCGTGCTCGCGAAGCGTGCGAACGGCACCCCGAGGGCGGGGTCGAAGGCCCGGGCGGCCTGTACGAGCGCGAGCGAGCCCGCACCCACGAGGTCGTCCGTGTCGAGGTGGCGGGGCAGCCGCGCCGCCGCCTCCCTGGCCAGGTGGCCGACGAGTCCGAGGTGCTCGCGCACCAGACCCTCGACGTCCGATGTCGTAACGGTCACGGCAGCTCTTCGGCCCGTTCGAGCGGGTCCTTTCGCCCGCACGGCCGCTTCGGGGCGCACACGGTGGCGTCTTCACTCCACCGGCGCAAAGAGCCACCCGTCCGGCCCTCAGGTCCGGGCGCCGGATGCCGAGGAAGCAGACATGAGCCTGCCGGACCTCGCTGCCGTCCTCTGGCGCCAGCGCGACCTCCTCGAGCGCCTGGTGTACCGGCTCGAGTGCGAGCAGCTGCTGCTCGCCTCGGGGCGCACCCGGTTCCTCGCGACCGCCACGGCCGAGGTCGAGACGCTCGTCTCCGAGCTGCGCCTGCTGGAGCTGCAGCGCGCCGCCGCCGCCGAGCAGGCCGCGCTCGCCGCGAGGCTGGACCCGTCGGCGACCCTCGAGGAGCTCGCCGCGGCGGTGCCGCCGCCGTGGACCGGCGTCCTGCTCGAGCACCGGGAGGCGCTGCTCGTGCTCACCCGCGAGCTGGGCGCGCTCGCCGAGACCAACCGGGCGCTCATGGCCGCCGGGCTGCGCGCGGTCGAGTCCGCGCTCGCCGGCCTCGGCGCCCGCGACCACTCCACTTCCGTCGGCTACGACGCCCGGGGGCGCAGCGACCTCGTCGCGGGCGCCGGCCCGATGGTCGTCGACCGGACCCTGTGAGGCAGCAGTGAGCGGGTTCTCCAGTCTCAACGTCGCCGTCAGCGGCCTCGCCGCCGCCCAGCGCGCGATGGACGTCACCGGCCAGAACGTCGTCAACGCCAACACGCCCGGGTACTCCCGGCAGCGGGTGGAGCTGCAGGAGCTCGGCGCCCAGGCCGGCTCCTCGTTCTTCACCGGGCACGGCGCGTTCGTCGGCGGCGTCACGGTCGC
This sequence comes from Kineosporiaceae bacterium, assembly GCA_035630955.1. Classification (GTDB taxonomy): domain Bacteria; phylum Actinomycetota; class Actinomycetes; order Actinomycetales; family Kineosporiaceae; genus DATKNA01. Next base: position 6,602 of record DASQJO010000237.1, on the reverse strand, counting down.
CGCCGTGTCGCGGATCCGGGGCGCCTTCGTCGAGGCCGCCGCGGCCGCCGCGAACGGCCGGCAGTCCGCGCTCGCGAGCCAGACGGACGCGCTCAGCGCCGTCCAGACCGCCTTCGCTGAGCCCGGGAGCACCGGGCTGCAGGCGGCGATGGACTCCTTCTACGCGAGCTGGCACGACCTGGCGATCAACTCGACAAACCCGGCCGCCGGGTCCGTCGTCATCCAGAAGGGCATCGCCGTCGCCGACCAGCTCCACGCCCTGAGCAGCGCGATCGGCAACGAGTGGGACACCGCGCGGAACGCCCTCGCCGACGTCGTCACGCAGGCGAACCAGGCCGCGAAGGACCTCGCCGACATCAACGGCAAGGTCGCCGCGGGGCTGGCCGCCGGCCGTCCCGTCAACGAGCTCGAGGACCAGCGCGACCTGCTCACCCGCAAGCTCGCCACGCTCGTCGGTGGCGTTGCGAGCGTGGGCCAGGACGGGCAGGCCTCGGTCTCCGTCAACGGCGTCGCCCTGGTGACCGGCACGAACCCGCAGAGCTTCAGCCTCGCCGGCGCCGGCACCCTGAGCGCCGCCGCCGGCAACCCGCCGAAGGTGATGTGGGGCACGACCGTGGTGCCCGTCGAGTCCGGGTCCGCGGCCGGCTACCTCGCGGTGCTCGGCGGCGACCTGCCGACGATGTCCGCGCAGCTCGACGCCGTCGCCACCGGCCTGCGCGACATGGTCAACACCGTCCACCAGACCGGATTCCAGGCCGACGGGTCGCCGGCGGGTGCGTTCTTCGCGGGCTCGGACGCGGCCACGCTGACCGTCGTCCCGACCGACCCCTCGCAGCTGGCGGTGACGGCGGTGGCCGGCACCGTCGACGGGAGCGTCGCGCAGAGGATCGCCGACCTCTCCGACGAGCGCCTCCAGCAGACCACGCTGGGGACGACGGGCCCGTCGGCGCAGTGGCGGACGATGACCACGATGCTCGGCGTCAAGGTCCAGAGCCTGAAGAACGCCGGCGTGGTGCAGGACTCCGTCGTCGCCGCCGCCGAGGCCGCCGTCCAGACCGACGCCGGGGTGAACCTCGACGAGGAGATGACCAACCTGCTGCAGTACCAGCGCTCCTACCAGGCCGCGGCACGGGTGGTCTCGACCGTCGACGACATCCTCGACACCCTCATCAACCACACCGGGATCGGGTGAGCGGCATGACGATCCGCGTGACCCAGGGCCTCATCAGTGCGTCCTCCCTGCGCGGGCTGCAGTCGGCCCTCGGCCGGGTGCAGGACGTGCAGGCGCAGCTCTCCAGCGGCAAGCGCATCAGCGTGCCGAGCGACGACCCGTCGGGCACCGCGTCGGCCATGACGCTGCGTTCGCAGCAGGCCGCCGACGTCCAGTACTTGCGCAACATCGACCAGGTCACCGCCCGGCTCAACGTCACCGACACCACGCTGACCTCGATCAGCGACCGGCTGCGCAGCGTCCGCCAGCTCCTCGTGCAGGCGCAGAACGGGGCGCTCAGCACCGAGAGCCGTGCGGCGCTCTCCGCGCAGGCCGGCGCGCTCAAGGGCGAGCTCGTCGACCTCTACAACACGACCTACCTGGACCGGCCGGTCTTCGGCGGCACGGTCGCGGGTCAGCAGGCGATCGACCCGACGACGGGCGCGTACGTCGGCAACGACCAGCCCGTGTCCACCCGCATCTCGCGTGACGCGACCATCAGGGTCGACGTCAAGGGCACGGATGTCGCGGCCGATCGGATCGCGCCGCTGCTCGACCGGATCACCACCGACCTGGCGGCGGGCAACGCCATCCCGAGCGCGGACTTCGACGACCTCGACGCCGTCGCCTCCACGGTGATCCAGGCGCTCGGGGACGTCGGTGCGCGGACCGCCCGGATCGAGGCGACGAAGGCGAACGTCGACTCGCAGCGGCTGGACCTCACGGCGCGGATCAGCGAGAACGAGGAGATCGACCTCCCCGCCACGATCATGAACCTGCAGTCGCAGCAGGTCGCCTACCAGTCGGCGCTCGGAGCGTCGGCGAAGATCCTGCAGACCTCGCTGCTGGACTATCTGCGGTGAGCTCCACGACGCAGCGTGCTCACTCGGCTACCGTGACGGACGTGGAGGAGGTCCCCGAGCTCGCCTTCGTCCGGCCGCTGCCGGGCTTCGGCGAGCTGCGCCGGTTCGTGCTCGTCGAGATCTCCGGCGAGGACGGCCAGGAGCCCGTGCTGTTCGAGCTCCGCAGCCTCGAGGAGCCGGGCGTGCGCTTCCTCGCGGCGGTGCCGACGGCGTTCTTCCCCGAGTACGCCTTCGAGCTCGACGAGACCGAGTGCGCCGACCTCGGGCTGCGCGACGAGTCCGACGCGCTCGTGCTCGTGCTCCTCACGGTCGGCCGCGAGCCGGCGTCGACGACGGCCAACCTCCTCGCGCCCGTCGTCGTCAACGCCCGGACCCGGGCGGCGGCGCAGGTCATCCTCTCCGGCACCGACTGGCCCGTGCGCGCCGCGGTCGCCTGATCCTCCGACGCTCCACGGAAGGAGCCCGTCGTGCTGGTCCTCACCCGCCGTGCCGGCGAGAGCATCGTCATCGGGGACGACGTGCGTGTCGTCGTCCTCGACTCCCGCGGCGAGACCGTGCGGCTCGGCATCGAGGCGCCGCGCAGCGTGCAGGTCCACCGCGCGGAGGTCTACGCGGAGGTGCAGGCGGCGAACGCCGCCTCGCTCGCCTCCGGCGACCTCGGGCCGCTGGCCGACCGGCTCGCCCGTGCCGCACGTCCCCGCCTCGCGGCGCGTGACGGACGCCGGGGCGCGTCTGGAGATGCCGTGCCGGCGCAGACCCGCAGGATGGTGACCATGACCGAGGGTGACCAGAGACTGGAGCAGGTGCGCGAGCGGATCGGCGAGGCCCGGGAGGCGGCCGACGAGGCCGAGCCCGACCTGCTGCCGCAGGCCTCGAGCCCAGCCGACGGCGCGTTCGAGCCGTCCGGAGACGACCGTCAGGCCGGCGAGAACCCGTCCGAGGGCGCCGACAAGGACGCCCCCGGCGACCTCGACGACGACGACTGACCCACCCCTACCGACCCTCCGGCCCCCGTCGCGCTCGCGGCGGGGGCCGCCTTCGTTGTGCCCTGCGGTGGGCGTCCCGCACTCTGGACCGAGCGGTCCAGAGGCGGGTCTCGAGCTGAACCGGACGATCTCCATCGCATCTCTATCGGAGGGGGCTGGACCCGTCGGTCCAGTAGCGATGGACCGAGCGGTCCACTGTCAGCGTGCGGGGACGGACAGCTCCGCGCGGCGGCGGGCCAGGAAGTCCCGTTCGGCCGCGTTCGTCGTCACCGCCATCGCCGCCTCGTACGCATCCGCCGCCTCCGCGTGCCGGGCGAGCCGGCGCAGCAGCTCCGCCCGTGCCGCGGGCAGGTAGGGGTACCCGGCGAGGCGGCCGTCGCCGGCCAACCGGTCGAGCTCGGCGAGGCCGACGTCCGGCCCTTGTGCGAAGGCCAGTGCGGCGGCCCGGTTGAGCTCGACGACCGGCGTCGGCTCCTGCTCGAGCAGCAGGTCGTAGAGATGCACGACGCGGGCCCAGTCGGTCTCCGCGAAGGTGGGGGCGACGGCGTGCGCTCCGGCGATCGCCGCCTGCAGCGCGAACCGGCCGGGCCGGGGCACCGAGAGGGACTCGACGGTGTAGCGCAGGCCCTCGAGGATCCGCGCCTGGTCCCACCGGGTGCGGTCCTGGTCCTCGAGCAGCACCAGCCGGCCCTCGGCGTCCACCCGGGTGGCCCGGCGCGCGTCGGTGAGCAGGAGCAGACCGAGCAGGCCGCGGACCTCGGGCTCGCCGGGCAGCAGCGTCACCAGCGTGCGGGCCAGGTCGACCGCCCGGTCGCAGACCTCGTCCCGGACCAGCTGCTCGCCCGTCGGCGCCGTGTGTCCCGTGCTGAAGAGCAGGTGGACGGTGGCGAGCACGCTGCCGAGGCGCTCGGGCAGCTCCGCCGCGGAGGGGGCCCGGTAGGGGATCCGCGCCTGCGCGATCTTCTTCTTGGCCCGCGTGATCCTGGCTGCCATCGTCGGCTCGGAGACGAGGAAGGCGCGCGCCACGTCCGGCGTCGCGACGCCGCAGACCAGGCGCAAGGTGAGGGCGACCCGGGCGGAGGGGTCCAGCGCCGGGTGGCAGCAGGTGAAGATCAGGCGCAACCGGTCGTCGGGCACGGCGGGGACGCCGACGGCCTCGGCGTCGAGCCGGCCGCCCAGCGCACCCGCCTCCGCGGGTTCCACGAGCAGCGGGAGCTTGCGGCGCAGCGTGACGTCCCGCCGGATCCGGTCCAGCGCCCGCCGCCGGGCGGTCGTCGTCAGCCAGGCACCGGGGCGGTCCGGGACGCCGTCCCGCGCCCACGCCGTGAGCGCCTCGACGTACGCCTCCTGCGCGCACTCCTCGGCGACGTCGAGGTCGCCGGCGACGCGCACCGTCGCGGCGAGCACGAAGGCCCACTCGCGCCGGTGCGCGTCCGCCAGGGCATCGGCGACCGCTGCGGCCGCAGCCGTCACCGACCCGTCACTGGGCGGGGCCCGCGTTCACGTCCATGAGCGGGCGCACCTCCACGCCGCCGAACGGAGCGGGGCAGAGCTTGCCGATCTCCAGGGCCTGGTCGAGGTCGCGGGCCTCGACGAGGTAGTAGCCGCCGAGCGCCTCCTTGGTCTCGACGAACGGCCCGTCGGTCACCGCTCCCGCCCGGATCGACGTCGCTGTCGAGGTCGGCTGGAGGGCCGCGCCGCCCTGGATCGTGCCGCCGAGGTCGGCGACGGCCTTGGCGAACGCGTTGTGCGCGTCGAGCATCGAGCCCCACGCCTCGGGCGTGACGTTCGCGTAGTCGGCCTCGCGCTCGTAGATGAGGATCAGATACTGCGCCATCGGATGATCTCCCGTCGGGGTCGGGACCGGTCCTTCCGGTCCGTCACCCCTCCGTCGCACAGCCTCGCCCCGAATCGACAGCGCGGTCGAGATCTCCCGAGATTTTTCCCCGGCTGGTCGACGGACGCGCCGGTCACGCCCCGGCGCGCTCGACCTCCGGCTGCTGGTCGCCGCGGCGGACGGCGGCCAGCAGCATCTGCGCGACGTCGACCACCTCGACGTCCTCGCTCGCCGTCCCCTCCGCCTGCTTGGCCGTCAGGCTGTCGCCGAGCATCACCCGGCAGAACGGGCAGGCGACCGCGACCTGGTCGGCGCCGGTGGCGAGGGCCTCGTCCATCCGGTTGGCGTTGATCCGGGTGCCGAGCTTCTCCTCCATCCACATCCGCGCGCCGCCCGCCCCGCAGCAGAACGAGCGGTTGCCGTGCCTCGGCATCTCCTCGAGGCGCACGCCGGGGAGCGCGCCGATGAGCTCGCGGGGCGGGTCGTAGACGCCGTTGTGCCGGCCGATGTAGCAGGGGTCGTGGTAGGTGGCCGTCGTCGCAGCGGCACCGGACGCCGCAGCGACCGGCGTGAGCTTCTTGTCCCTGACCAGCCGGTTGAGCAGCTGCGTGTGGTGAAGCACCTCGTACTGCCCGCCGAGCTGCGGGTACTCGTTCTTCAGGGTGTTGAAGCAGTGCGCGCAGGTGACGACGATCCGGGTGGCCTTGGCCTCGTTGAGCACCTCGACGTTCTGCATCGCGAGCTGGCTGAAGAGGAACTCGTTGCCCGACCGCCGAGCCGGGTCGCCGGTGCAGGACTCGCCGTCGCCGAGCACGGCGAAGGTCACGCCGGCGGCGTCGAGGAGCTCCGCCACCGCCCGCGTCGTCTTCTTCTGCCGGTCCTCGTACGCGCCGGCGCACCCGACCCAGAACAGGTAGTCGACCTCGGTGAGGTCCTCGACGTCGACGCCGACCTGCTTGACCTCGAACGGCAGGTCCTTCGCCCAGTCGAGGCGCTGGCGGGGGCTGACGCCCCACGGGTTGGCGTTCCGCTCGAGGTTCTTGAAGAGGCCGCCGAGCTCCGTGGGGAAGGCCGACTCGATGAGCACCTGGTAACGGCGCATGTCGACGACGTGGTCGACGTGCTCGATGTCGACGGGGCACTGCTCGACGCACGCACCGCACGTCGTGCACGACCAGAGGACGTCGGGGTCGATGACGCCGCCGGCGAGCGGGTCCGTCACGTCGACGGGCGCGACGAGCGGGCGCTCGGCCTGGGCCCTGACGTCGTGAGGGAGCTCCGCGCGGTCCTCCTCGGCGGCCAGCAGCCAGGGCGCCTTGCCGTAGGCGTGGTCGCGCAGGTTCAGCACGAGGAGCTTGGGCGACAGGGGCTTCTCGGTGTTCCAGGCAGGGCACTGCGACTGGCAACGGCCGCACTCGGTGCAGGTGGAGAAGTCGAGCAGGCCCTTCCAGGTGAAGTCCTCGACCTTGCCCACGCCGAGCGCGGCGTCCTCGTCGAGGTCGTCGACCTGCTCGAAGTCGAGAACCTCACCGTTCACGCGGATCGGTTGGAGCTCGCCGAGGCTCGGCGTCAGGCCCCGCTCGGGCGCCCTGCCCGGGTGCCGCTTGAACCAGATGTTGCCGAACGCCAGGAACCGGTGCCAGGCCACGCCCATCGTGGGCTGCAGCGCGATGGTGATGAACCACGCCATCGACACGAGGATCTTG
>DASQJO010000236.1:0-8453 GCA_035630955.1 Kineosporiaceae bacterium | reverse complement strand
GATGACGATGGTCCGGCCCTTGCCGGTGATCCCCCTGTCGAGCAGGGGCTGGATGTCGTACGCCGCGCGGATCTGGTCCGGGCCGTAGCAGAAGTTGGTCGTCCGCTGCTGGCAGGCGAACTTGACCTGTCCGTCGCCGGTGGTCTGCGGCTTGCCCGCATAGACGTGGTGCGGCTGGACGCCCACGGCAGGCGTCATCCGGTGGGTGGAGGGGGTGGCAGCCGCGGTGGCGGCGCCTGCAGCCGGAGCCGTGCTGGTGAGCGCGGCGGCGGTGACCGCGAGGGCCGTCGTGACGAACGCGACGCGGCGGCTGCGAGGCGTGGAGCGCTTGAGCATGCAGAACGCCCTTCCCGATGGGCGCGTCGACGAGGCATCGACGCTGCGTGGTGACTGGCGCGGTCACGCTAGCGCCGGACTTGTCCGATAACCAGGCCTTCGCCCGGCCCTCGGGCAATGAGACCGTTTCGTGACGTCCCCCGGGGAACCCGTCCGGCTCGCGGTCCGTCTAATTCTGTCTCGACACCACGAGACTTGAGCGGAACAGACTCAACTTGGTCCGTGTTGGAGCTGTGAGAACGCCCGACCACGGAGGACACTCGACACATGGATCTCAAGCTCACGACGCGCACGCAGGAGGCGATGGCCGCCGCCGTCCGGCGTGCGGCGACGGACGGTCACCCCCAGGTGGAGCCGGCGCACCTGCTCGCCGCGCTGCTCGACCAGGCCGACGGCGTCGCCCCGGCGCTGATCGGCGCCGTCGGTGCCGACGTCGCGGCGGTCAAGGCCGCCGCCGACCGGAGCCTCGCCGCGCTGCCCAGCGCGAGCGGCTCCTCGGTGAGCTCGCCGAACCTCGGCCGGCACGCCTACCAGGCCCTCTCCGCCGCCGGTGAGGTGGCACGCGAGCTCGACGACGAGTACGTCTCGACCGAGCACCTGCTCATCGGGCTGGCCTCGGGCGGCCGTGACGCGCAGAACGGCCCGGGCATGGTCGCGGGCGCGCTGGCGGGCGCCGGCGCCACGCGTGACGCCCTGCTCGCCGCGCTGCCCACCGTCCGCGGGAACGGCCGGGTCACCAGCCCGGACCCCGAGGGCACCTACAAGGCGCTCGAGAAGTACGGCAACGACCTGACCGCGCTCGCCCGCGACGGGAAGCTCGACCCGGTCATCGGCCGCGACGCCGAGATCCGCCGCGTCGTCCAGGTGCTGAGCCGCCGCACGAAGAACAACCCGGTGCTCATCGGCGAGCCCGGCGTCGGCAAGACGGCCGTCGTCGAGGGCCTGGCCCAGCGCATCGTCGCGGGCGACGTCCCCGAGAGCCTGCGCGGCAAGCGCCTCGTCGCGCTCGACCTGGGCGCGATGGTCGCGGGTGCGAAGTACCGCGGCGAGTTCGAGGAGCGCCTGAAGGCCGTCCTGGAGGAGATCAAGGCCTCGGACGGCGAGGTCGTCACGTTCATCGACGAGCTGCACACCGTCGTCGGCGCCGGCGCGACCGGCGAGTCCGCGATGGACGCCGGCAACATGCTCAAGCCGATGCTCGCGCGCGGCGAGCTGCGGCTCGTCGGCGCCACCACCCTCGACGAGTACCGCGAGCACATCGAGAAGGACGCCGCGCTGGAGCGCCGCTTCCAGCAGGTGTTCGTCGGCGAGCCGTCCGTCGAGGACACCGTCGGCATCCTGCGCGGCCTCAAGGAGCGCTACGAGGCGCACCACAAGGTCGCCATCGCGGACGCCGCGCTCGTCGCCGCCGCCACGCTCTCGCACCGCTACATCACCGGACGCCAGCTCCCGGACAAGGCGATCGACCTCGTCGACGAGGCCGCGTCCCGGCTCCGCATGGAGATCGACTCCTCGCCGGAGGAGATCGACACCCTGCGTCGCCAGGTCGACCGGCTGCAGATGGAGGAGATGGCGCTCGCGCGCGAGGACGACCCGGCGTCCCAGGCCCGCCTGGAGAAGCTGCGGTCCGACCTGGCCGACCGCAAGGAGCAGCTCGCCGCGCTGACAGCGCGCTGGGAGCAGGAGAAGGCCGGCCTCAACCGGGTCGGCGAGCTCAAGGAGCGGCTCGACACGCTCCGCGGGCAGGCCGAGCGGCTGCAGCGCGAGGGCGACCTCGCGGGCGCGTCCCGCATCCTCTACGGCGAGATCCCGGGCATCGAGAAGGAGCTCGAGTCCGCCCAGGCCGCCGAGGACACGGGCGCTCGCCAGGACACCATGGTCAAGGACGAGGTCGGCCCGGACGACGTCGCCGACGTCGTCGCCGCCTGGACCGGCATCCCCGCAGGCCGGCTGCTCGAGGGCGAGACCGAGAAGCTGCTGCGCATGGAGGAGGTCCTCGGGCGGCGGCTGATCGGCCAGAGGGACGCCGTCCGCGCCGTCTCCGACGCCGTCCGTCGCGCCCGCGCCGGCATCAGTGACCCCGACCGCCCGACCGGCTCGTTCCTCTTCCTCGGCCCCACCGGTGTGGGCAAGACCGAGCTGGCGAAGGCGCTCGCCGACTTCCTCTTCGACGACGAGCGGGCCATGGTCCGCATCGACATGAGCGAGTACGGCGAGAAGCACTCCGTCGCGCGGCTCGTCGGAGCGCCGCCCGGCTACGTCGGCTACGAGGAGGGCGGCCAGCTCACCGAGGCCGTCCGGCGCCGCCCGTACAGCGTCGTGCTGCTGGACGAGATCGAGAAGGCCCACCCGGAGGTCTTCGACGTCCTGCTGCAGGTGCTCGACGACGGCCGGCTCACCGACGGCCAGGGCCGGACGGTCGACTTCCGCAACGCCATCCTCGTGCTGACCAGCAACCTCGGCTCGCAGTTCCTCGTCGACCCGACGCTGTCGGAGGAGGCGAAGCGGCAGGCCGTCCTGGACGCCGTCCGCGCGGCGTTCAAGCCGGAGTTCCTCAACCGGCTCGACGACGTCGTCGTGTTCGACGCGCTCGGCATGGAGGAGCTGTCCCGGATCGTCGAGCTGCAGGTCGCCGCGCTGGCCAAGCGGCTGACGGAGCGGCGGCTCACGCTCGAGGTCACCCCCGCCGCGCGGGAGTGGCTGGCGCTGCAGGGTTACGACCCCGCGTACGGCGCCCGGCCGCTGCGCCGGCTGGTGCAGCGGGAGATCGGCGACAAGCTGGCGAAGGCGCTGCTCGCAGGTGAGATCCGCGACGGTGACGAGGTGCTCGTCGACGCCGTCGGATCCGTGCCCGGGATCGACGGCGCCGGGAGCGGCCTGGTCGTCACCCGGAGCCCGCGCGGCGCGTCGCTCGCGACGAGCTGACCTGCCGGAAGACCGACGAAGGCCCCGCCCTCACGCTGAGGGCGGGGCCTTCGTCGTCCCCTCCGAACGGACGCTCAGGCGGTGGCCCCCTCCGGCCGTCCCGCCCGCGCACCCAGGAGCGCGGGTACGACGACGAGCACGACGTCCAGCGTGAACACCGCGGCCACCAGGCCGAGGTTGTCCTGCGGACGTCCGGGTGTCGCCGTCGTGAACCAGGTGGTGTGTGCGATCGCCAGCAGGGACGCCGTCGCGTACCAGGTGCGGGTCGCGCCCAGCGCGCCCAGCCGGGCCCGGTCCTGGAAGCCCCAGGCCGCGCAGATGACGGCCGCGGCGGCGAGGCCGCGCAGGCTGGCCGCCGCCACGTCAGCGGCGTCGCCGCTGCTCCTGGCCACCAGGGCCCACGTCACCGCGGCGGCCGCGACGGAGGTCCCCAGCGCGCGGACGGCCGCCAGCCGCGCCGTCCGCGCCGTCCGCGCCGTCCGCGCCGTCACGGCCAGGCCGGAGGCCCGGGGCCCCACGGGCAGGGCCACCGGGGAGCGCCGGGCGTGCGACGCCTGCGGGCGCGCCGAGTGCCGGCCGTGCCGTGGGAGGGTCGCCTCCGGCGGGGCGCCGGCGCGACGGGTGGGGGCGGAACCGGCCGACCGCACGACGGGGACTGCCGCGGCGGCCGGGCGAGCCGCGGGCTCGAACAGGCTCACCGCGGGGTCGAGGCTGAGGGTGGACATCCGTCCTCCTACGCGTGACGCCGGTGATCTCGTGAATCACCTTCGGACACCCGGGAAGTGCCCGTCCCGCACTCGCGACACTCTCAGGAGTTCGGCGGACATCGCCTCCCCCTCGAACGCCGACCCCTCGACACGCTGCGGATACGCCTCGGACGCTGTGTCATGCGGAGTGGCAGGAGCGGGGTGACGTGGCGGAACCGATCGCCGGCTCAGACGCGGACGCCGTGACGCTCCGCGTACCGCCGGGCCTTGGCCCGATTCCCACAGGCGGCCATCGAGCACCAGCGCCGCCGGCGCCGCCGGTCGGCGAACAGCCAGCCGCATCCCTCACCCGGGCAGGCGGCGACGAATCCGGACAGATCGGAGGTCAGCAGGTCCTCCGCGGCGAGGGCGACGGCGCGCAGCGCGTCCGCCGGGGTGCCGGTCTCGCCGCGGGGAGCCCAGAGCGCACCGGCGTCCCCGCCCGGCCGGAGCACGGACGCGGCCCGGGCCGCGGAGGCCTCGCCCGAGACCAGGTCCCAGTCGGCGTCCCTTCCGGTACCGAGCGCGCACCGGTAGAGCGCCTCGCGCAGCGCCAGTGCCCGACCCAGAGCCCCGTCGTCCGCGACCTCGGGCCGGACCGCCGGCACGAGGCCGTTCTCCCGCGCCCAGAGCGGAAGGACGCCGGGAGTGCGCAGGTACTCCTTCGGCGCCGGGTCCCCCCAGCCCGCCCGGGTGTTGCAGAAGTCCAGCGCGGGGTGGCCGCCGACCGCGTCGGGCAGCGGCACGCCCTCGACCAGCCGCCAGGACACCGCACCTCCCGCAGGTCTCGAGGTTCCCGTGGTCACGATCTCGCCACGGAGAGAGCCGCCGTGAACCAGTTACTGATACTTTACCGGTTAGTCGACGGCTGTGGAGGAGGGTCGGCGTGACGGTGCTCGTCTCGCTCCTCGCCGCCCGGGCCCGGCGTGCGGGCCTGCGGCGGCTCGCCGTCGCGGCCGCGCTCGGGCTGGGGACGGCGCTCGCCGTCGTCTCCGCGGCGATCACGGCGGTGACGGCCGAGGGCGCGCTCGACGCGGCCGTCGCGGGTCTGCCTCCCGGCGAGCGCAGCGTCACCGTCGCCACCTACGGGCTGCCGGACCCGCAGCGCGTGGCCGGGCTCGACGCCCTCGTCCGGCGCCGGCTGCCCGAGCTGGGCTCCGGTCCCGTGCTCCGGCAGCTCCTCTACCGCGAGCTCGGCGACACGCACCACAACACCGTCGTCCTCGGCGCCGCCGACGACCTGCCCGGCGTGGTGCGGCCGGTCTCCGGGCGGCTGCCGGCCTCGTGCACGCCGACGCGGTGCGAGGTGGTCATGGCGCTCCCGCCGGACGCGCCCGCGACCACCCGGCCGCCGGACCTCGACCCCGCGCTCGGCGTGGTCGTCGTCGGCGCCGTCCGGCGGACGGACCCGCTGCTGCTCAGCGGCACCTTCACGCCCGCCGACGGCGCACCGCTCCTGCTCGGCGACGGCGTGGAGAAGGTGGCCGCCATCCGCGCCCTCGAGACCTTCTCGCGGACCGTCGGCTGGGTCACGCCGCTCGACCTGGCCCGCGTCCGGGCCCTCGGCGTCGACGCCTGGGTGGACCTCGCGACCGACACCGCCGACGACTTCGCCCGCACCACGAACGACGCCCTCACCGTGACCGCACCCGGCGACGTCCTGCGCGCCCAGCACGAGCGGGCCGTGACGAACGCGCAGCGCTTCACCCTGCTCGGCGCCACCGGCTCGGTGCTCCTGCTCGGCGCGGCCGTCGTCGGCGGCGCGGCCCTGCGCCGCGACCACGAGGCGTTCAGCGGGGCGCTGCGCCGGCGCGGGGCGGCACCCCGGCTGCTCGCCGGCCTGCTCGCCGGCGAGGTGGCGGGCGCGGCCGTCGCCGGCCTCGTCGCCGGTCTCGTGCTCGGCGGCGTCGCGGCCGGCGCGATCGCCGTCCGGGGCGGACTCGCGCCGCTGCCCGCCGCCGGCTCCGCCGTGCTCGCGGCGCTGCCGGCGTCCGTCGGGCTGACCGTGGCCGCCGCGCTGCTCCTGGCGCTCACGATCGCCGTGCCCGCTGCCCGGGACGGCGCCGCCGCACGCGCCGTCTGGCACGTCGTCGAGGCGGCCGCGCTCGTCTGCGTGGCCGTCGCCGCCGTCCTCGTCGCGCGTGGGGGCGTCGGCGTCGGGAGCGGCGCCGGGACCGCCGACCCGCTGCTGCTCGCGCTGCCCGTGCTCGTCCTAGCGGCGGCGGCACTCGCGCTGGCCCGGCTGTGGCTGCCCGTCGTCCGCAGCGGGCAGCGGCTCGTGCCTCGCGGGGCGGTCGCCGCCCGGCTGGGGCTCTCCGCGGTGACCGGACGCCCGTTGCGCCCCGCCGCCACGGCCGCGCTGCTGACCGCTGCGGTCGCGACCTCGGTCTTCGCCGGCGCCTACCGCTCGACCCTCGATCTCGGCGCCGCCGACCAGGCCGCCTACGCCGTGCCGCTGGACGCCCGGCTGCAGACCGGCCTCGACCTCGAGCGCCCCTACGACGTCGCGCCCCCCGCCGCGCTCCGTGCGGCGCTGCCCGGCGTCACCAGCCACCCCGTGCTGCGGGCGACCGCCTCCCGGCGGGTCGAGACGTCGCAGGGGACGCCGGTGCCGCTCGTCGGCCTCGATCCGGGCGTGCTGCCCGCGATGGCGCACTGGGACGACACCGTCGGGGGTGGCGACCCCGGCGCGCTGGCGACCCAGCTGCGGGTCGCGTCCGTCCCGCAGGGCACGCCGCTGCCCGCCGGGAAGGAGCTGCGGATCGCCACGCCGGGCGCCACGATCACCGTCGCGATCACCGCCACCATCAGAGCGGACGACGGTCGCGAGCAGGCGGTCGAGCTGCGCGTCGACCGGGCGGGCACGGCCGGCGCCGCGCTCGTCGGCGACCTCACCCCCCTGGACCGGACCGCCTCGGCCCGGCCCGCGCCCGCGACCGGCCGGCACCTGGTCGCCCTCACGCTGCGACTGCCCACCGACGAGGAGACCCGCCGCGTGCACAACCTCGGCGAGGGGAGCCTCGACCGCGCGACGCCGACCGGGCTGTTCCCGCTCGCGGCCGTCACCGTCGGCGGCACCGCGGTCGACGGGCCCTGGCGGGGGTGGAGCGGCGGAGGAGTGACGCCGTCGGCCGCCGGCGACCGGGCCCAGGTCGGGTACAGCCTGGTCCAGGGCGCCGCGATCCTCACCGGCCGCGCCGGCGGTCCCGGCGACGACGGGAACCCCGTGCCCGTCGCCGTCGACCCCGCGACCGCGTCCGCCGCCCGCGGGGGGCTGCTCGACCTGACCCTCGACCGGACGTCGGTGCAGGCGAAGGTCGTCGCGGTGCTGCCCCGCTTCCCCACGGTGACCGGGCCCTTCGCGGTGCTGGACATCGCCGCGCTCGCCCGGCTCGTCGACCTCACGGTCCCCGGCACCGCGGAGCCCGTCGAGCTGTGGCTGGACGCCCCCGACCCCGGGCGGCTCTCGGCCGCGCTGGCCGAGGCGCCGTTCGACCGGCTCGTCGTGCAGCAGCGCGCCCCGCTGGAGGCGTCGCTGCGGGCCGACCCCATCGCGCGCGGTGCCGCCGAGCTGCTCGCGTGGGGCGCGGCCGTGACGCTGCTCGCGGCCGCCGCCGCGCTCGTCCTGCTCGTCGCCGCAGAACGTCACGACGACGCGGCGGCGGAGTACGCGTGGGAGGCCGACGGCGTCGCGCCCGGCACCCTGCGGGCCGCCCTGTGGTGGCGCGCGGTCGCCGTCGCGCTGCCCGCCGCGCCCGCCGGCATCGTCGCCGGCGTCGCGCTCGCCGCCCTCACGGCCCGGCTGGTCGAGGTCACGGCCACCGCGACCGTCGCCCAGCCGCCGCTCGTCGCCGGCGCGGGCGTGCTCCCCGGCAGCGCGCTCGCTCTCGGCGTCCTGCTCGCCGCGCTGGTCGCAGCTGCGGTGCTCGCCGCACTCTCGTTGCGCGAACCGCTCCCGCGGCGCCGGGCCGGGACGCCGGCATGAGCGCGCCCGTCGTCGACGTCCGCGACGCCTTCTGCCTGCACGCGCTGCCGGACGGCGCGGTCGTCGCGCTCCGCGGGATCTCGCTGACCGTCGCCGCGGGGGAGCGGGTCGTCGTCCACGGACCCAACGGCTCGGGCAAGACGACGCTGCTGCGGCTCCTCGCCGGCGAGCAGACCCTCGCCGCCGGGCGCGCGGTGGTGGCCGGGCGGGCCGTCGGTGAGGCCGCCGGGGGCCGCTCGAACCGCGCGGCCGCCGCGCACTGGCGAGCCGAGCGGCTGGGCTGGGTGGACCAGCACCTAGCCCGCACGCTGCGCCCCGAGCTCGACGTGCTCGACAACGTGGCGCTGCAGCAGCGGCTCGCAGGTGCCGACGCCGCCGCCGCGCGGGATCGTGCTCGGCAGGCGCTGGACGCCGTCGGCGCGGGCCACCTCGCCGGTCGCGGCGTCGTCACGCTCTCCGGC
>DASQJO010000235.1:0-4758 GCA_035630955.1 Kineosporiaceae bacterium | reverse complement strand
CGACACGGCCATCGCCTGGAGCCGGGCGCAGGACGACGGTGGTGCGGGCCTCCCCCTGCGGCTGCGGCACGCCCTCTTCGACCGGCTCGTGTACGGGCGGCTGCGCGAACGGCTCGGCGGGCGCGTGCAGTACGCGGTCTCCGGCGGCGCTCCGCTCGGCGCGCGGCTGGGCCACTTCTTCCGCGGCATCGGCGTGGTCATCCTCGAGGGCTGGGGCCTGACGGAGACGACGGCGCCGGCCACCGTGAACACGCCCGACCTGATCAGGATCGGGACCGTGGGCCGCCCGCTGCCCGGCGTCGCCGTCCGGACCGCGGACGACGGCGAGCTGCTCGTCAAAGGCGTCAACGTCATGCGCGGGTACTTCGACAACCCGCAAGCCACCGCGGAGGCGCTCGAGGACGGCTGGTTCCACACCGGCGACCTCGGGGAGATCGACGACGACGGCTTCGTGCGGATCACCGGCCGCAAGAAGGAGATCATCGTCACGGCCGGCGGCAAGAACGTCGCGCCGATGGTCCTCGAGGACCGGCTGCGGGCGCACGTGCTCGTCTCGCAGTGCATGGTCGTCGGCGACCAGCGTCCGTTCATCGGCGCACTCATCACCCTGGACGCCGAGATGCTGCCGGGCTGGCTCTCCTCGCGCGGCAAGCCGCCGATGGACGTCGCCGCCGCCGTCAAGGACGCCGACGTCCTGGCCGAGCTCCAGCGCGCCGTCGACCACGCCAACGAGGCGGTGAGCAAGGCGGAGTCGATCCGCAAGTTCCAGGTGCTCGACACCGACTTCACCGAGGCCGGCGGGCACCTGACGCCGAAGCTCAGCCTCAAGCGCGCGGTCGTCCTCAAGGAGTTCGCCCAGCAGGTGGAGTCCCTGTACGCCTGAGCCCGGACGGAGCGCGACCTCCGTCAGACAGTGGCGTCGTCTCGGCGAGACGGCGCCACTTTCGCGACAGAGGTCGCCGAACGGGGGAGGCTGGGCTGGCACACTGGCCGCCGTGCCATCCGCCGAGCCGTCCGCCCAGCACTCCGCTGCCCGGCCGCTGCCCGTCGAGCAGGCCTCGCCGGCGGTGCGGCTCGAGGGGATCGCCGTCCGCTTCGGCGAGGTGGACGCCGTCCGCGACCTCGACCTGACGGTGCCGCCCGGCGGCGCCGTCGCACTCGTCGGCCGCAACGGCGCCGGGAAGTCGACGACGCTGCGCGTGCTCGCGGGAGTCGTGCCGGCCACGGCGGGGGTCGTGCGGGTCGGGGACGTCGACGTCCGGCGCTCCCCGCAGCAGGCCAAGGCGCTGGTCGGGTACTGCCCGGACGTCGGGGGGCTGGTCCCGCGGGCGACGCCGTGGGAGCACCTGCAGCTGGCGGCGAAGCTGCGCGGGCTCTCCGGGTGGGAGCCGCGCGCCCGCGACCTGCTCGAGCAGTTCGACCTCGCCGACGTCGCCGACCGGGTGACGGCCGGCTTCTCGCACGGCATGGGACGGCGGCTCTCGGTCGTCCTGGCGGCGTTCCACGCGCCCCGCGTGCTCCTGCTCGACGAGCCGTTCGACGGCGTGGACCCGCTCGGGGTCGACGCCACGCTCGCGCTCGTCGGCGCCGAGCGCGACGCCGGCGCCGCCGTCCTGGTCTCCACGCACCTCGTCGCGCTGGCGGCGGCCGCGTGCGAGACCGCCGTCGTGCTGCGCGGCGGTCAGGTGGCCGGAACCGTGCCCTCGGCCGCGCTGACGGGGTCCGAGGGCGAGCAGCGGTACCGGAGGATGCTCGCGTGACGACCGTCGGCGAACCCGCGCTGCGGCGGGCACCAGCACCGCGCCCGGTCGCTGGGCGTCCGCCGGGCGCCTGGGGACAGGTCCGCGCCCTGGCCTCGCTGCGCCTGGCGGTGCTCCGCGGCCGCGCGCGCCGGCGGGCGGTCCGCGGTGTCGCGCTGCTGCCGGTCGTCGCCGTCGTCACGGTGACCGCCGCGGCGCTGGCCCCGCGCGGCCAGGACGCCTTCACGATCGCGCTGCTCGCGCCCTCGGCGTGGCTGTTCTTCGCCCTCAGCGCCGTCGTCGCCGCCACCACCGGTGCCGGAGGCCGGCAGCTCATCACCCGCGACCAGTCCGTGGCGTTCCTCGTCTCCCCTGCCGCCGACCACCTCGGCGCGCTGGTCACCGCTCCGCTCAACATCGCCTGGTCGGTCCAGGCCTGCACGCTGCTCGCGCTGACGGCCTGGACGGTGGGCCCCACGCCGGGGCTGTGGGCGCCGCTCGTGCTGACCCTGGTCTGGATCGTGAGCTGCACGATCGTGGCGCAGGCGGCCGGCTGGGTGGTCGAGCTGGTGCGGACGAGCTGGGCCGGCGTCTGGGCGGTCCGGCTGGTCGTCGTCGCCGGAGCAGCGTCGGTGGCGTTCGTCGCGCTCACCGGGCGGGTGACGAACGCGCTGGACGCCTCCCCGACGAGCCGCCTCGTCAGCGCCGGCTCCTCCGCGGCGCAGGGCAAGGGTTTCGGCGGGTGGGCGGTATCGCTCGCGGTGCTGGCGGCGGCGTCCGTGGCGGCGTGGTTCGCCGGCGTCGCCCTGCTCGGCACGCTGCAACGGCGTCCGGCGCTGCTCCAGGTCCGGGGCGAGACCCGGCTGCGCCGCAGGCGAGCGCCGGCGCCCACGGCCCTGCGGGCGAACCTGCGCCTCGACCACGCAGGCGTCTGGCGCTCCCCGCCGTTGCGGCGCGGCATCGCCGCCCTCGGGATCATCCCGGGTGCTGCCGCGGCGGCGTCCGGGCTCGAATGGAGCATGGTCGCGCTGCTGCCCGGCCTGGTGGCCTCCGGCGCCGGCCTGCTCTTCGGGGTGAACGCGTTCGCCCTCGACGGCCCGGGCGCGCTCTGGCGCGAGACGCTGCCCGGCCCGCCCCGGCGGATGTTCGCCGCCCGGATGATCGTCATCGCCGAGGTCTGCCTCGCGGGCGGGCTGGTCGCGTTGGCGGCGGCCGCCCTGCGCGCGGGAGTTCCGGACCCGGCCGTGGCGGTCGCCGTCCTCGGGGCGTTCGTCGCGACCACCGCGCAGGTGGTCGCGCGCTGCGCGCGGTGGTCGGTCGAGCGTCCCTATGCCGCGGCCCTGCGCGAGGCGCGCGACCAGCCGGCCCCGCCGGCGGCGATGGCGGGCTACTCGGCGCAGCTGGCCGCGTCGACCACGGGGACCGGACTGCTCTACACCTTCCTCGCGGGCGGCGGTCCGGAGCTTGTGCCCACGACCGTGCTCCTGACGTGCGCGTTCGTCCTGCTCGCCGGGCGGCGGCTCAGCCTCGTCGCCCGCAACTGGACGGACGACGCGACGCGGACGCGCGTGCTCGCGACCGTCGCGGGTGCCCGGGCATGAATTGTGCGGACCACGCGTGCCGGGAGCGCGACGGCGTGCACCGTGGAGGGACGCCTCTGTGGAGCAGCGACGGCACCGAACGTGCGGGCCGAGCTTCCCATACGGGCGCGAAAGGGTTTAGCGTGACCGTCGGTTCTGCTCGGGGGAGCCGGCCGACCGGCCACGGAATGCGGGCCGCGAGGGTGGTTCGGCAGGGTACCGTCCCTGTCTGGGGCCGTCGGGCCGGCACCACGGCCTTGCGGGGGAGGCACACGGGCCTCGACTCGAGTGATGGGACGACATGGGACGACGCACCCTGCTGCTGATCGCCTCGATCCTGGTGGCGGCTCTCGGCACGGCGCTCATCTGGCTCTACGTCCAGGGTGCGGACACCCGGGCGGTCGCCAGCGAGACACAGGTGCCGGTCTACGTGGCCACCCGCAACGTGGCGGTCGGCCAACCCCTGGACCGGAGCGTCGCCGTCGTCAAGCAGCTGCCGCAGTCCCTCGTGAGCCCGCTCAGCGGCGAGCTCGTGAGCAGCACGTCGCAGCTCCAGGGCTACGCGAAGACCGACATCACGGCGGGGCTCCCGCTGCTGACGACGCAGATCAGCACCGCCCAGACGGCGCCTGCGCCCGCCGTCGCGCTCGATCCGAACAAGATCGCTCTCCAGATGAGCCTGTCCGATCCGCAGCGGCTAGCGGGCCTGCTCCAGCCCGGATCGCTCATCCGGATCTACATCGCCGAGAAGTCCGGCTCCTCGGCGCCGCAGGCAGCGATCCTTCTCCCTGTCGTCAAGGTGCTCGCCTCCGGCCCGGTGGCGCAGGCGTCGGGCACGGCCGGCACGCCGGGGACGGCGGGGACCGCGGGGACCGCACAGGCCCCGAACGGGCAGGTCCCGCAGGCCAACGTCGTCCTCGAGGTCACCGACGACCAGGCGAAGACCCTCGTGGCGTCGCAGACGGAGGGTTCGGGAGGCAACAACCTGTGGTTCGGTCTCCTCGGTTCGAAACTCGCCACCGCTCCCACCAATTCGGCAGGCTGACATGACAACGGTGTGTGATCTCGACAGGGTCGTCGCGAGCGCGCTGGGGAGCGCAGTCGGCGAGGCGTCGGTCGTGACGAGCCTGGACGCGCTGCGCCACCACCTGGACGAGACCCCGGGCGAGCACACCGTCGTCCTCGGGCCGACGGTCGACCAGACGGCCGCGTTCCGCCTCGCGGAGGAGATGCGGATCCGGCGGCCGAGCCTGGGGATCATCCTCGTCCGGCAGCGCCTCGACAGCAGCCTGCTGGCCGAGGCGATCCGCGCGGGCCTGCGCGACGTCATCGGCGAGCGCGACATCTCCAAGCTGCACGCCGCCGTCCGGCACAGCAAGGACCTGTACGAGCAGATCAACCGGACGGGCCTCGGCGGCGGGGGCGGCGGCCGGCCCCGC
>DASQJO010000234.1:0-3906 GCA_035630955.1 Kineosporiaceae bacterium | reverse complement strand
CTCGTGCTGGGGCCGCAGTTCGCCGGATCGGGCGCGGCCCCCGCCGACGTGTCCGTGGTGTTCGTCAACGCCGCCGCGGCGCAGGCCCAGGGGGACGCCGTCCCGACCCGGCGCCGGCGCGTGGCCGTCCGCGGCACCCGCGACGTCGGCCTCGCCGCCATGCGGCAGGGCAACGACCGGGCGGGCTCGGTCGTGGTCGACCCGCAGGCACGCCGCGTGACGTTCGACGGCCAGGAGCTGACGGCGACGCCCGCCGAACACGTCCCGTTGACCCGGCTGTACCACCTGTAGCGGCGTCGACCAGGGAGGCTACGAACTGGTCACGATTCAACAATCGCCGGCGCGTCCACGTATCTCAGCGCGTGTCACTGACTGTGAAGTGGGTACTGTAAGCGCGGCCACGACGAGGTGGTTCCGGTTCCACAGGGGAGATGGGCTTCATGGCTCGGCCACGAGCGTTCGGATACGTCTCGGTTCCCGCGGACGCGTCCGACGATCAGGCGCAGCGGTGGCAGCAGGAGATCGCCACCTTCGTCGACAGCGAGGACCACGACCTCGCCGGCATGTTCACCGACGTCCGCGGCAACGGCGCCCCGGCGTTCGAGGCCATGTCGCGCGCACTGTGCGTCGGCGCGGCGGCCGAGGTCGTCGTCCCCCGCCTGGACCACCTCGAGCACGTCCCCGGCCTCGGGCCGGCCGACGTCCGGCTCCTCTCCCGCTACCTGCACGCGTCGGTCGTCGCGGTCGAGGAGCCCGTCGAGGAGCCCGTCGGCGCCGGCCGGCACTGAACCGGCCGGAGTCCGCTCAGACGACGACCGACAGCAGCAGGACGCCGATCAGGCCGACGACCGAGATCACGGTCTCCATCACCGACCAGCTCTTGATCGTCTTGCCCACCGTCAGCCCGATGTACTGCTTACCAGCCAGAACCCGGCGTCGTTGACGTGCGAGAAGAACAGCGACCCGGATCCCGGTAGGGAGGGGCGATGAACGGCTCGGACGAGGTCGTGATCGGCGTCGACATCGGCACGACGGCCACCAAGGTCATCGCCTACGACGCGTCCGGCGCGTCGCGCGCGTCCGCCAGCACGGACTACCGGCTGCGCGAGCCGGAGCCGGGCGCAGCCGTCCAGGACCCACACGAGGTCGCGGCCGCCGTCCGGGGCGGCGTCCGCGCGGTGGTGCGCCAGCTGGACGGCGTCCGGGTGGCCGGGCTCTCCTTCAGCTCCGCCATGCACAGCCTGCTGGGCCTCGACCGCGGCGGGAACCCGCTGACGCCGCTCATCACGTGGGCCGACACCCGGGCCGCGGCGCAGGCCGACCGGCTGCACGACGAGGGTCGCGCGCTCGACCTGCAGAAGCGCACCGGGACGCCGGTGCACCCGATGTCGCCGCTGGTGAAGCTCATGTGGCTGCGCGAGACCGACCCCGAGCTGCACGGCCGCGCGGTCCGCTGGGACGGGATCAAGGAGTTCGTGCTCGGGCGCTGGTGCGGGAGCGACGTCACCGACCACTCCGTGGCCAGCGCGACGGGGATGCTCGCGCTCGACACCCTCGACTGGGACGCCGAGGCCCTCGAGCTCGCCGGCATCACGCGGGACCGGCTGCCCGAACCCGTGCCCGTGACCACGGTGATCCGCACGCTCACCACGGACGCCGCGGCAGAACTCGGCCTCCCCGCGGGGACGCCGGTCGTCGTCGGCGCCAGCGACGGGCCGCTGGCCAACCTCGGGATCGGCGCCGTCCACCCGGGTCAGACGGCGTGCTCGATCGGGACGTCGGCGGCGCTGCGGGTCATCGTCGAGAAGCCGGCCGTGGACGAGAACGGCGGCGTCTTCTGCTACGCCTTCGTACCCGGCCGCTACGTCGTCGGCGGCGCTCTCAACAACGGCGGCGTCGTGCTCGACTGGCTCGGCGACGCGCTGGCGCCCGAGCTGGGGGAGGACTCCGAGGGCGAGATGGCCGAGCTCGCGGCGACGGCGCCGCCCGGGTCCGCCGGGCTGCTCATGCTCCCGTACCTGCTCGGGGAGCGGGCGCCGCACTGGAGCTCGCTGCCGCGCGGCGCCTACGTCGGCCTGACCCGGGCGCACCGGCGCGAGCACCTGGCCCGGGCCGCGCTCGAGGGCGTGTGCCTCCAGCTCTCGCTCGTGCTGGCCTCGATGGACGCCGCCGGCATCGAGGTCCGGCAGCTGCGTGCCACCGGCGGCTTCGCACGGAGCCCCTTCTGGCGTCAGCTGCTGGCGGACGTGCTCGGCGTCCCGGTGAACTTTCCGACCGGCCACGAGGGCAGCGCGTTCGGCGCCGCACTGCTCGGCATGGAGGCGCTCGGGCTCGTCGACTCGATCGACCGGGCGGCCGATCTCGTCCGCATCGAGTCGACCCTCGACCCGGACCCCCTGAGGGCGGAGCTGTACCGGCAGCTCCGGCCGGTGTTCGGCGACCTGTTCGACCGGCTCACGCCCACGTTCCGCGAGCTCCGCAGGCTCGCGCCGCTGCTCGCGGCCGACCCGTCGGCGCGCTGAGCGGCGGCGCCGGGGACGATGGCGGCGTGCGTCCGTACCGCGTCTGCTTCGTCTGCACCGGCAACATCTGCCGCTCGCCCATGGCCGAGGTCGTGTTCCGCGCGCTGGTGGAGCGCGCGGGGAGAGGTGATGCGATCGAGGTGGACTCCGCGGGCACCGGCCACTGGCACGTCGGCGACGGGGCCGACCCGCGCGCGCTGCGCACCCTCGCGGACGCCGGCTACGACGGGCGCACGCACCGGGCGCGCCAGTTCGACCCCGCCTGGTTCGCCGAGCGCGACCTCGTCGTCGCCCTGGACGCCGGTCACCTCCGCGCGCTGCGCCGGCTCCGGGACGCCGCCCGCGTCTCCACCGAGATCCGGCTGCTGCGCTCCTTCGACCCGGCGTCCGACGGCGACCTCGACGTCGCCGACCCCTACTACGGGGACACGCCGGGGTTCCGGGAGGTCCTCGACCAGGTCGAGCGGGCCTGCGAGGGACTGCTGGCCCACGTCGAGGACGAGCTGGCGGCGCGCTCCGCGTGACCTTCGTCAAGGCCGACCCGCACGCGCCGCCCGGCTTCTTCGAGGTGGAGGCCGCGGGTCTCGCGTGGCTGGCGGACGCCGAGAGCTCCGGCGGAGCGCGCGTCGTCCGCGTGCACGAGGTCGCGCCCGGCCGCCTGGAGCTCGACCGGGTGGCCCCCGGTCGGCCGACGCGGCCGGCGGCGGCCGCGTTCGGCGCCGCGCTCGCCGCGACGCACCGCGCGGGCGCGCCGTGGTTCGGGTGCCCGCCGGTGGGATGGGAGGGCCCGGGCTACATCGGTGCGGCGCCGTTGTCCTACCCGCCGGCGCCGCTGCCGTGGGGCGCGTTCTTCGCGCGGCACCGGATCGAGCCCTACCTGCGCGCGGCCCGGGACGCCGGATCGGTCGACGCGGCCGGCGCCCGCAGGATCGAGGCGGTGTGCGCCCGGCTCGAGGCCGGGGACGCCGACCTCGCCGGCGACCCCGAGGAGCCGGCGGCACGGTTGCACGGCGACCTGTGGTCGGGCAACGTCCTCTGGTCGCCGGACGGCGCCGTGCTCGTGGACCCCGCCGCGCACGGCGGGCACCGCGAGAGCGACCTCGCGATGCTGGCGCTGTTCGGGCTGCCCGATCTCGGCGCGGTGCTCGATGCCTACGACGCCGCGTGGCCCCTGGCGCCGGGGTGGCGCGACCGGGTCGGCCTGCACCAGCTGTTCCCGCTGCTCGTGCATGCCGTGCTCTTCGGGTCCGGCTACGGCGCCCAGGCGGTCGCCGTCGCCCGCCGCTACGCCTGATAAACCCGTGTACGCGGGGCGGGGCTGATCGATAGCTTCGGGGCTCATGCCGCCCTGGACCGCGCCTGAGCGCAGCGACCCGCCGTTCCG
>DASQJO010000233.1:0-1634 GCA_035630955.1 Kineosporiaceae bacterium | reverse complement strand
GTGGACGACGTCGAGATGCCGGCGACGCCGATGCGCGTGTGGCGCGCCATCCAGCACGGCGAGACGGCGCAGTCGTCCGCGGATCTCCCGGTGGGGACCCCGGACGAGGAGCTCCTCGGCGGCGGACGGCTGGCGGAGGGTGAGATCGGCCTGGAGTCCGCGGAGGAGCACATCGAGGGCGAGACGCACGGGCACCCGCACCGCAACGACGAGACCGGAGGTGGGCAGTGATCCCCGCGGCGTTCGACTACGAGGCGCCGGCCAGCGTCGACGAGGCCCTCCAGGTACTCGCCGGCGCCGGCGACCGCGAGGTCAAGGTGCTCGCCGGCGGGCAGAGCCTGATGCCGGTGCTGCGGCTGCGGCTGGCGGCGCCGGAGCTCGTCGTCGACCTCGGGCGCATCGCGGAGCTGCGGGGCGTCCGGGACGACGGCGACGCCGTCGTGATCGGCGCCATGACGACGCACGACGACGTCACGCGCGAGCCGCTGATCCGCCAGCACGCGTTGCTGCTGGCGGAGGCGGCCCGCACGGTCGCCGACCCGCAGATCCGGCACCGCGGCACGTTCGGCGGCTCGCTCGCGCATGCCGATCCCGCCGGTGACATGCCGGCCGCGGCGCTCGCCCTGGACGCCGAGATGGTGATCGCCGGGGCCTCCGGACGACGGACCGTGCCGGCGGCGGAGTTCTTCCAGGACCTCTTCACGACGGCGCTCGACGAGAACGAGATCCTCGTCGAGATCCGGGTCCCGAAGCACACCGGCTGGGGCGCGCACTACGAGAAGTTCTCGCCCGTGGCGCAGGCGTGGTCGATCGTCGCCGTGGCGGCCGCCGTCCGGGTCGAGAACGGGACCATCGCGGAGGCCAGGGTCGGGCTGACGAACATGGGGATGGTGCCGATCCGGGCCCATGCCGTGGAGCAGGCGCTGGTCGGGCGGCAGCCGACGGCGGAGGCCATCCGCGACGCCGCGGCGCTCGCGGCGGACGGCACGTCCCCGGTGTCCGACGCCAACGCGGACGAGGACTACCGTCGTCACCTCGCCACGGTGCTCACGGGTCGCGCCGTGCTCGCGGCGGCGGGAGTCTGAGACCCACCCGACAGAGAGGCACCTCGTGGAGCTCCAGCACACCTTCACCGTCCCGGCGCCCATCGACCGGGCGTGGTCGACCCTGCTCGACGTCGAGGGCATCGCGCCGTGCTTCCCCGGCGCTGCGCTCACCGGCGTGGACGGCGACGAGTTCTCCGGGACGGTGAAGGTGAAGCTGGGGCCGGTGTCGCTGCAGTACGCCGGCAAGGGCCGCTTCGTCGAGCGTGACGAGGCGGCCCGCCGGGTGCTGCTCGAGGCCAACGGCAGCGACAAGCGCGGCAACGGGACGGCGGGCGCGACCGTCACCGCGCGGCTGGAGCCGGAGGGCGACAACGCCACACGGGTCGTCGTCGACACCGACCTCAAGGTCACCGGCCGCCCCGCCCAGCTCGGGCGCGGCATGATCCAGGACGTCGGCGGCAAGATCATCGACCAGTTCGCGACCTGCCTGGCGTCACGGATGGCGGCGTCCGACCCGGCAGCGGCCGACGGTGCCTCCGACGGTGCCTCCGACGGTGCCTCCGACGGTGCCTCCGACGGCCCCGCGGG
>DASQJO010000232.1:0-7666 GCA_035630955.1 Kineosporiaceae bacterium | reverse complement strand
CGGCCGGGTCGCCGTCGCCGGCCTCGCGTGGGCGCAGCACCGCGGGATCGAGCGGGTCGAGGTCCGGGTGGACGGCGGCGCCTGGCAGCAGGCCCGGCTGGGTGCGGAGGCCAGCATCGACACCTGGCGGCAGTGGGTCCTGCCGTGGGACGCGGCTCCCGGCCGGCACACGCTGCAGGTCCGCGCCACCGACGGGACGGGGACGCCGCAGACCGGTACCGAGTCACCGCCCGCGCCGGACGGCGCGACGGGCTGGCACACGATCACCGTCGACGTCGTCTGAACGTTCCCCCGATCGACCACCCATCCGGCGCGGGTGCGGCCCCGAACCCCCCGCGTGACGACGACGAGACCGGCGCATCGCCTGGCGGGCGCGATCTGCGGACTGGCCGCAGGGGCGGTCACCGTGGCCGTCGCCGACGCCGTCGCGCAGCTCTCCGACCCCGCGACGAGCCCGCTCGTCGCGGTCGGCGAGACGTTCATCGACCTCACGCCGGGGTGGCTCAAGGACGCCGCGGTCTCGGCGTTCGGCACGAACGACAAGCTCGCCCTGCTGCTCGGTATGGCCGGGGTCGTGGGGGTGCTCGCCGCCACGGCAGGCATGCTCGTCGCGCGCCGCCCGGTCCTCGCGGGCGGGCTGGTGCTGCTGCTCGGCGTGATCGCCGGCACCGCCGCTGTCGCCCGGCCCGGCGCTGGTGCGCTCGCCGCCGTGCCCACCGTCGCCGGTGCGGCCGCCGGTCTGCTGGTGCTGCTCGTCGCCGGCCGAGCCCTGCGCGCGGAGACGGCCGCCGCCCCCTCCGGCCCCGGCCGGCGGCAGGTCGTGCGGACCCTGGCCGGCGTCGCGGGGCTCGCCGCCGTCGCCGGCGCCGGCGACCGGACGCTCGCCGGCCGCGATCCAGGCGGCCTCACCCCGACCGCCGTCCGGCTCCCGGCCCCGGCCGACCCCGCTCCGGCGCTGCCTCCCGGCACGGACGTCGCGGTCGCGGGTGTCGCGCCCTTCGTCACGCCTGCCGCCGACCTCTACCGGATCGACACCGCGCTCGTCGTGCCGCGGATCGACGCGGCGGCGTGGAGACTGCGGGTCCACGGGCTCGTCGACCGCGAGCTCGAGCTCCGCCACGCCGACCTGCTCGCCCTGCCTCTGGTCGAGCGCACCCTCACGCTGACCTGCGTCTCGAACGAGGTCGGCGGCACTCTCGCCGGAACGGCGACGTGGCTCGGCGTCCGGGTCGCGGACCTGCTGCGGCGCGCCGGCCTGCGGCCCGAGGCGGACATGGTGCTCTCCGGGAGCTCCGACGGTTTCACCGCGTCGACGCCGATCGCGGCACTGACGGACGGCCGCGACGCGCTGCTGGCCGTCGGCATGAACGGCGCCGCGCTGCCGTACGAGCACGGCTTCCCCGTCCGCATGGTCGTCCCCGGGCTGTACGGGTACGTGTCCGCGACGAAGTGGCTGACCGATCTCGAGGTCACCCGCTTCGACGAGGCCGAGGCCTACTGGACCCGGCGCGGCTGGGCCGCGCAAGCACCGATCCGGACGTTCTCCCGGATTGACGTCCCGCGCCCGTTCGCACGGGTGCCGGCCGGCCCCGCCGCCGTCGCCGGCGTCGCCTGGGCGCAGCACCGCGGCGTCGAGCGGGTCGAGGTCCGGGTCGACGGCGGTCCCTGGCAGCCGGCCCGGCTGGGCGCGGTGCCGAGCACCGACACCTGGCGGCAGTGGGTGTGGACCTGGGACGCCGAGCCCGGCCTGCACCGGCTCGAGGTGCGCGCCACGGACGCCGCGGGCGAGACCCAGCCCGGGACACGACGTCCCCCCAAGCCCGACGGAGCAACCGGCTGGCACTCCGTCGCCGTAACAGTCACTCAGCGGTAACCGGCCAGCACCGGAAGTAACGTGAGAGGATCCCCTGTCGTGAAGCGCTCCCTTGTCCTCGCGGCCGTCGCCGGCCTCGCCCTCAGCACCGCGGCCTGCGGCAGCTCCCCGTCGAGCAGCGTCTCGGCGGCGTCGTCGTCCACCGGTTCCGCGCCGATGTCGTCCGCGTCCTCGTCGGAGGCGGCCGCCGTGTCCGCACCCGTCGGGCCGGGCTGCGCGGACTACGCGGCCAAGGTCCCGAGCGGGGCCGGCTCGGTGGACGGGATGGCCAAGGACCCCGTCGGCGTGGCCGCGTCGAACAACCCGCTGCTGACGAACCTGGTGGCGGCCGTGTCGGGCAAGCTCAACCCGAAGGTCGACCTCGTGGACACCCTCAACAGCGGCCAGTTCACCGTCTTCGCGCCGGTGGACGCCGCCTTCGCCGAGGTGCCGCCCGCGACGCTCGCCAAGCTCAAGTCCGACGCCGGCCTGCTGACGAAGATCCTCACCTACCACGTGCTGCCGATGCAGGTCTCACCGGACAAGATCGTCGGCGAGCAGAAGACGGTCGAGGGTTCGACGCTGACCGTCGCGGGCACGCCGGACAACCTCACGGTCAACGGTGCCAAGGTCATCTGCGGCGGCGTGCACACGGCCAACGCCACGGTGTACCTCATCGACGGCGTGCTGACCCCGAAGAGCTGAACCCGGCGGCGGGAGGCCGGCCGTTAGGCTGGCCTCCCGCCCGCGTAGCCCAACGGCAGAGGCACCTGGTTTAGGTCCAGGCCAGTGCAGGTTCAACTCCTGTCGCGGGCACTCCTGCCGGCACGTCAGCGGAGGGCGAACGTCGTGGTCGCCGTGCCCGCCGCCCTCACCTGGATCTCGTTCGCCGGGACGCGCGTCCCGAAATCGGGGAAGTTCCATCCGGCCAGCGGCCTGCTGATCCCGCGGAGCACCGTCGCCACCCCCGTCGTCGTCACGGTGAGGGAGCGCGTGCCGGACCTGAACGTGAGCCGCTTGCCGTCGCGACTGCGGTAGACGAGGGTCCAACTCGGGTCCAGGTGCCAGAACTGGTGGAGCGCGGCCCTGCCGTCGTAGGTGTCCTTCACGACGAGGGTCCGGGTGCCGCGGACGATCGAGTACTGGCGCACGTGCCGCACCCCGAACAGCCGGTCCTCGGTCGTCCAGCTGTGACTCGACGCACGGATCGTCCGGCCCTTGAGGGCCACGGCGGCCTTGAGGTCCAGCGCGTGGTGGTCGGCGATGGCGACGTTGTGCGCCCTGGGGCCACCGCCCCAGGCCCGGTAGTTGCCGGCCGCGTCGTACGGCGCCTTGCCCGGCCCCACGAGGACCCGCCGGCCGCCGGTCGACCACGTGACTCCCGCTCGTTCCTGCTGCCCGTGGGCGGTCCGCCGCGGCCCGTACCGGATCGTGTAGTAGCTGGTGTCGCTGTCGGTCCAGGACCACCTGCCGACGCCGAGCCCGGCGCGGTCGTCGCGGAAGGTCCGGCCGGTCCACAGCGAGCGCCTCACGCCGGCCGCCGCGGTGCTGTCGCCGAGGACGACCAGGTGGCCGTCCGGCTCGGTCAGCCACGGCGAGACCCGGTCCGCCCGGGCCACGAGGTCGCGCACCTTCTGCACGGAGGACGCGGCGACGCTGTGCGTGCCGAGCATGTCGACGACCTCGTGCCAGAGGGCCACGTTGAACAGGTGGTAGCCGGAGGACTGCTCGATCGAGGTGCCCACCGGCGTCCAGGGGCCGGCGGCGTTCGCGACCAGGCGCGAGATCGACCGCTTCGACCAGTCCGCCCGGCCGACCAGGTCCGCGGCGCGAACGACCGCGAGGTCCGCCATCACCCCGTGGTTGTGCACGATGTAGGACGGCGGCCCGTAGTACCGCGGGCCGAACTGCACGTTCACGTCCTTGGCCATCACCGCGGCGATGCGCGCGTCGTGGGTGAGCGAGTAGAGGCAGTTCTCCGCGCCGAGCCGGCGCAGCGCCGTGCCCTCGTCCCATCCCGAGGCGTTCGCCTTGGCCTTGGACGTGGCGGTTCCGGCGCCGGGGTCGGGGTTCTGGCGGTGAAACGCGAGCACCTGGTCGACCAGGGTCTTCATGGACTGCGTCTGTCCGTCCTGGTACGCGCGCCGGGCCAGCGGCTGCAGCCACATGAAGCCCCGCAGCTGCAGCTGCCACGTCGCGTCGCCGTACGGCGGCTTCGCCCACCACGACGCGTCGATACGGCCGACGACGAACGCCGGACCCTGGCCGATCTTCACGACGATGTCCTGGCCGTCCGGCACCGGGTCGGCCGCGGGCGCGCCGCACTCGGTGTTCGTGTCGACCAGCGTCGCCGTTCCCGCCGCGTCGACCCGCAGGGTCCCGGGCGGCTCCTCGGTGGCCGTCAGGGGGCGCAGCACGTGCGGCGAGCCCGGCGTGGGGCGGGGCGTGGCGCCCGACGCGGCCTCGGTCGTACCGGGCAGCAGGACGACCGCGCCCCCGGCCGCTGCGAGTGCGACCACGACGGCGAGGGCTCGACGGCGGCGATCGGGACCGGGCATGTGCCGATCCTGGCGGGACGGGTCAGACGCCGAGGGCCTTCCGCAGCGACAGCACGTGCCCGGTCGCCTTGACGTTGTACTTCGCCAGCTCGACCTTGCCGTCGGGGTCCACCACGATGGTGGACCGGATGACCCCGGTGACCTTCTTGCCGTACATGGTCTTCTCGCCCCACGCGCCGTACTGCTCGAGCACCGTGTGCTCGGGGTCGGACAGCAGCGGGAACGTCAGCGACTGACCCTCGGCGAACTTAGCGAGCTGAGCCGGCATGTCCGGGGAGATGCCGAGCACCGCGTACCCGGCGCCCTGCAGCGAGGCCAGGTTGTCGCGGAAGTCGCACGCCTCCGTGGTGCACCCCGGGGTGTCGGCGCGGGGGTAGAAGTAGACGACGACGTGCTGTCCACGCAAGTCCGACAGGCGCACCGTGCCGCCGTCCGCGGTGGGCAGGGCGAAGTCGGGCGCAGGGTCGCCGACCTCCAGCTTGGTCACGGGAACCTCCAGGATGGGGCGCCGCCGTCCGGCGCCGACGCGAGCCAATCTAGGTCGACGCCCACGCCCGCCGCACGGTCTGACCGGCCGCCTGTGGACGACGGGACACGACGCCCGCCCTGTGGACGACGAGAACGGGTGCGAGCGAGATCGCCGCACGCTCCGGGGTGCCCTACCTTTGCCCGCATGGGAGCTGACCAGCGCGCGGGAGGGGAGCGCCTGCCGGACGACCCGGCGGCCCTCGAGAAGATCATCGACGATCGTCGCCGCCACCTGGCCGAGACGGTCGACGAGCTGACCGTGCGCGCCCATCCCAAGGAGATCGCACGCCGCTCGGCGGACGACGCCCGCCGGCGGGCGATCGGCTTCGTCACGGACGAACGCGGAGAGCTGCGCTACGAGCGCGTCGCCGCGGCCACGGTGGCCGTCGTCCTGCTCGTCGTGATCGCCGTCGTCCGGCGCCGCGACCGCTCCTAGTCACGGATAACCTGCCGGGGTGACACAGACCGCGCCCGCGACCCGGGAGGCGGACCGCCTGCCGATCCGCATGCTGCACGACCGCGTCCTCGTCTCGGTCGACGGCGACGCGGGGGAACGGCGGTCGACGTCCGGGATCGTCATCCCGGCCACCGCGGCCGTGGGCCGACGGCTCTCGTGGGCGGCGGTCGTGGCCGTCGGGCAGCACGTCCGCCAGGTGCAGATCGGCGACCGCGTGCTCTACGACCCGGAGGACCGCGGCGAGGTCGAGATCCACGGCGCGCCCTACGTCCTGCTCCGCGAACGCGACATCCACGCCGTCGCCGCGCCCCGCGTGGAGGACGGCCAGCCCGGCCTCTACCTGTGACCGGCACGCTGCAACGCCTTCCGCGCCGGAACGCGCGGTACACGCCGCTCGACGCCGACGGGCCGCTGCCCGTCGACATGCTCCGCGACATGCCGGCGATCCGGCGCGACCCGCTGGCCTACCTCGAGCGCACCGTCGCGCGGTACGGCGACCTCGTCGCGTTCCCCCTGCCCCGGACGCCGGTGCTCCTCGTCAACACCCCGGACGGCGCCCGCCGGGTGCTCCAGGACAACCACCGCGGCTACGGCAAGCGGACGGTGCAGTACGCCGCGCTCGGCCTCGTCACCGGCGCGGGCCTGCTCACCGCGGACGGCGAGCTCTGGCGCCGGCACCGACGGGTCGCCCAGCCCGCCTTCCACCACGGCCGTCTGGACGCCGTGGCGGCCGCCGCCTCCCGTGCCGGACGCGTGCTCCGCGAGCGGTGGGACGCCGAGGGCACCCTCGACGTCGACCGCGCGACGCTGCAGACCATGATCGAGGTCGTCGGCTCGACGCTGTTCGCCGCCGACCTCTCCGGCTCCGGCGAGCGCCTCGTCGAGGCCGTCGACGCCGCGCTCCAGGTCGTCGTCCGGCGCGCCCGCTCGCCGCTGCCCGCCGTCCTGCCCCGCCGGCTGCCCACGCCGTCGGCGCGCCGGCTCCGCGCCGCGACCGCGACCCTGGACGCCGCCTGCGCGGACCTCGTCGCCCACCGCCGCGCCGCGGGCCTCGGCGAGGCGGACGCCGACGTCCTCGCGCTGCTGCTGCGCGCCGCGGACGGGCTCGACGGCCTGGACGACCGGGAGGTCCGTGACGAGCTCGTCACGCTGGTCATCGCCGGCCACGAGACCGTCGCGTCCTGCCTGACCTGGACCCTGCACCTGCTCGCCGACCACCCGGGCGTCCAGGACCGGCTCGCCGCCGACCTCGCCGAACACCCCGACGGGGGCCCGTGGACGCGCGCCGTCGTCGACGAGGCGTTGCGGCTGTACCCGCCGGCCTGGATCGTGACCCGGCGCGCCCTGGAGGCCGGCGTCGTGGCCGGCGTCGACGTCCCCGCCGGCACGCTCGTCCTCGTCAGCCCCTGGCTGCTGCACCGCCGCGCGGCCGACTGGCCGGAGCCGGAGCGCTTCGACCCCTCCCGGTTCCTCGAGCGGCGCCCGCCGGCCGGGGACTACGTGCCCTTCGGCGCCGGGCCGCGCCTGTGCATCGGGCGGGACGTGGCGCTCGTGCAGTCCGTCCGGATCCTCGCCGAGCTGCTGCGCGACCGCCGCGTCGTCCGTCCCGCCGGCGCCCCGGCCGTCCGCGTCGACGCGCTGGTCACCCTGCGACCCCGCGGCGGGCTGCCCCTCGCGATCGTCCCGTCCACGCCAGGAGCTCCTCGACCGGCCACGTGTTGACGACCCGTTCCGGGGGGACGCCGCACGCGGCGGCGCGGGCACAACCCAGCGGCTGCCAGTCGAGCTGACCGGGAGCGTGCGCGTCGGTGTCGATCGCGAACAGGCACCCGGCGTCCACCGCGATCCGGATCAGGCGCAGTGGCGGGTCGAGCCGCTCCGGCCGAGAGTTGATCTCGACCGCCACGCCCGACTCCGCGCACGCCGCGAACACCCGCTCGGCGTCGAACTGCGACTCCGGCCGCGCCTTGCCGCTGCGGGTCTGCCCCCCGAACCGGCCGCCGAGGAACTGCCGGTCGATGACGTACCGGCCGGTCGCGTGACCCAGGACGTCGACGTGCGGGTTCGCGATCGCGGTGAGCATGCGGCGGGTCATGGCGTCGGCGGGCATGCGCAGGTCGGAGTGCACGCTGGCGACGACGACGTCGAGCTCCTCGAGCAGGGCCGGCTCCTGGTCGAGGCCGCCGTCGGCGAGGATGTCGCACTCGATCCCGGTGAGCAGCCGGAACGGCGCCAGCTCGGCGCCGACAGTCGCGACGACCTCGAGCTGGC
>DASQJO010000231.1:0-5911 GCA_035630955.1 Kineosporiaceae bacterium | reverse complement strand
CCCGGCGCAGCGCTCGCAATGGCGCTTCACCCGCGGTCACCGGCACAACATAGCGTCACCACCAGGGGGTGGCAGGCCCAGACGCCCCGGATCCGAGGGCCGAGTTGGAGCCGTACGCTCGGGCCGTGCCCGGAGCCCCGGGGCCCGTGGTCGGGTTCGACCTCGACCTCACCCTCGTCGACAGCGCGGCCGGTATCGGCGTGACGCTGCGGGCAGCGCTCGCGGCCGAGGGCAGCGCGGCGCGGCCGACCGACGGCGAACTGCACCCGCTGATCGGCGCGCCGCTGGAGAGGACGGTCGCGGTCGTCGACCCCGCCGCGGACGCTCATGCCGTCGCCGACCGCTACCGCGCGCTCTACCCGGCGCTCGGCGTCCCGGCGACCACGCTGCTGCCCGGCGTCCTGGACGCCTTCGCGGCGATCCGGGCGCGCGGGGGGCGCGTGCTGGTCGTCTCCGCGAAGGTCGAGCCCGCGGTCCACGCCGTCCTGCGGCACGTCGGTCTGGGGGCGCCGCCGGTCGCGCCCGACCTCGTCGTCGGCGGCCTGTTCGCCGGCGCCAAGGGGGTGCGGCTGCGCCAGGAGCGCGCGGATGTCTACGTCGGCGACCATCCCGGCGACATGGAGGCCGCCCGGGTCGCCGGAGCGGTCGCCGTCGGCGTGAGCTCAGGGGGCGCGGACGCCGCGGCGCTGCGGGCCGCGGGCGCGGACGTCGTGCTGCCGGGGCTCGAGTCCTTCCCGGCGTGGCTGGAGGAGTGGGACGCGGGGCGGACCCGGAGCTCAGCGGCGTCCGGCCCGGGCCTGGACCACCAGCCCGGCGAAGGCCACGGCGAACCCGATCGGGCAGAGCAGGGCGAGCGCCGCGAGGCCGCCGGGGGCTGATCCGCGCTTGGCCCACAGTGCCAGGGCGATCCCGAGGGCGACCAGGCCGGCCAGGAAGACGACGCCGCCGGCCGCGACGAGGCGGCCCGAGAGGCGGTCTGCCTGCCGGGGGTCGGTCAGCGGGTCGGGCACGGCGTCAGCGTAGGGTGCCGGGACGCCTTCCGCGGCATCGCGGCTAGGCTGAAGACCCGCTGCGACGACTCGAGGACTCGACAGTGCCGACTGGCAAGGTGAAGTGGTTCGACGCCGACAAGGGCTTCGGCTTCCTCTCGAACGACGAGGGAGGCGAGGTCTTCGTGCACGCCTCGGCGCTGCCCGCCGGGACGGAGGCCCTGAAGCAGGGCACCCGGGTGGAGTTCGGCGTCGCGCAGGGCAAGCGCGGGCTGCAGGCCCTCTCGGTGCGCGTGCTCGATCCGCTGCCCTCGGTCGTCAAGGCGAGCCGCAAGCCGCCGGAGGACATGGTCGTCATCGTCGAGGACCTGATCAAGCTGCTCGACGACGTCTCGAACGGGCTGCGTCGCGGCCGGTACCCGGACCGCGCCCACTCCCGCAAGGTCGCGACCGTGCTGCGGGCCGTGGCCGACGACCTCGAGGCGTCGTCGCACTAGTCCCCGCGTTCCGTGCGCCGCGGCAGCCGTGAGAGGTCGACCGCGGCCAGCACGGTGGCGGCGGCCACGACGAGCGTCGCCAGGCCGAGTCCCCACCGTCCGGAGAGCGGCAGGAACAGCCCCACCACGCCGCCCGCCACCCACGCCAGCTGGAGCACCGTCTCCGAGCGCGCGAACGCCGAGGTCCTCACCCTCTCGTCGACGTCGGCCTGGATCACGGCGTCCAGCCCGAGCTTGCCCAGGGAGGCCGCGACTCCGGCGACGAAGGCCACCGCCGGCACCGTGAGCAGCCCGTAGTGCAGCGTCGCGGCCGCCGAGGCGACCGTCGCCGCCGCCAGCAGGACGACGACGACGATCTCGGGCCGACGCCGGACGAGCCCGCCGAGCACCGACCCCGTCGCGCTGCCGATCGCGGCGAGCCCGACGACGAGCGCGACGGACGCCGTCTCGCCCAGCCCCGGCAGCGGCTCGGTGCGGAGCCGGAACGCCAGGAACAGCGTGAGGAACCCCGACAGCCAGCGCGTCGCCACGTTGGCCCGCAGGCCCTGGACGGCTCGCGGGCCGATGCTCCGCCGCCTGCGTGACCCGGACGGCGCGGCCACGGGCGACGTGCGGGTGGGGGCGGGGTCGCCGCTCAGCTCGGCCCGCTCCTCGCCGGCGCTGGAGTCCACGCGTTCGGGCAGCGCGACGGCGAGCACGGTGGCCGTCGCGAAGACCACGAACGCGAGCCGCAGCGCCCACGACGCCCCCAACCCGTGGGCGACGGCGGCCCCGATCGGCGCGGCGACGGTCAGGGCCACGACGCCTGCAATGGAGATCCGCGAGTTGGCCGTGACGAGCGTCGCTCCTGCCGGGAGCACCCTGGGCACCGCCGCCGACCGCGTCACGAGGTAGGCCTTCTGCAGGAGCAGGAACCCGAAGGCCGCGGGGTACAGAGAGAAGGCCGTCGACGGGCCGGTCACGGCATCCGCCATCACCCACGCCAGGAAGGCGCGGCCGACCATGGTCGTCGCCATCGCGTACCGGCGGCCGCCGCGGATCCTGTCGAGAACCGGCCCGAGAACGGGCGCCAGCAACACGAACGGCACCATCGTCACGAGCAGCGACGTGGCGACCCGGTCGCGGGCGGCGGTCGCGGACACCGAGAAGAACAGCGTCCCCGCCAGGGCCGTCACGATGATCGTGTCGCCGGCCGTCGCGACGAAGCCCAGCTCCGACATGCGCGCCAGCCCCGACTCGCCGGCGCCGCGCGCGTGGGTCCACCGGCGTCCGCCGCGCCACACCGCGCGCGCCCCACGCCCCGTCGCGCGGGTGGTTGCCGCCGCCGTTCGCGCGCCGCCCCGGAGCACGCCCCCCGCGCGCCCACCCGGCCGCGCACCGGGCGCCGGCTCCGGCCGATCCACCGGGGGCGAGGGAGGCTCCGGCGCGGCCATGGCGACATCCTCCCTCGCGATGTCGCCCTCTGGGCGGCGTCGTGGTCGCCGGGCCTGCCGCGATCATCGATCGGGATGGGGGAGAATCGTCGCGTGCCTCCCACCAGCCTCGACGATTCGGCGACCGCGCCCGCCACCCGGCCCCGCAGCAGCCGCACCGGTCGTGCCGGCGACCCGGACGTCGTCCTCGCCGCCGCCGTCGACCTCGCCCGCGCCGCCGCGGAGGAGGACGCCGAGCCGGGCACCGTCGGCGAGCACCTCGGGGTCACGGTGGAGGGGGAGCGGCTCCTCACGCACTTCTTCGCGTCGCTGGCCGCCGGGTACCGGGGCTGGCGTTGGGCCGTCACCGTGGCGCGGGCGCCGCGGTCGCGGCACGCCACGGTCTGCGAGGTCGTACTGCTGCCCGGCGCGGACGCCGTCCTCGCTCCGACGTGGGTCCCCTGGCAGAACCGGATCGCGCCCGGCGACCTCGGCCCCGCCGACGTCCTGCCCTACCGGCCGGACGACCCCTACCTGGCGCCCGGGTACACGGTCACGGACGAGGACGACGAGGACCACCAGCAGCTGTGGGAGCTCGGGCTCGGCCGGGTCCGCGTGCTGTCCCTCGAGGGCCGCGACGCCGCCGCCGAGCGCTGGTACCACGGCGACCGCGGACCCACCGGCGAGGAGGCGCTGAACGCGCCCGCGCCGTGCTCGACGTGCGGGTACTACGTCCCCGTCTCCGGCGGCCTGCGCCGCGCCTTCGGGATCTGCGCGAACGAGTGGTCACCCTCCGACGCCCGGGTCGTGAGCGCCGACCACGGCTGCGGCGCGCACAGCGAGACCGACGTCGAGACGCCGGCCGCCGAGCCGCTCCCGGAACCGATCCTCGACGAGACCGGTGTGGAGGCGGTGGCGCTGCCGCCGCGCCGGCCCGTCCCCGCGTCGGCCGTTCCGCCTCCGGAGGAGACGCCGGAGGCGCCGCCGTCCGACGCCGGGGCGTGATCCCGGCGCCGCCCGGCGATCCCTTCGGGACGGCGGACGTCCGCCGGCGCGTGCTCGACGCCTGGACGGCGTCCCCGGCGCGATTCCGGGAGGACGCGAACGCCGAGGAGGACCTGGCGCTCGGCGCCTACCGCGACCGCGTGGTCGTCGAGCTCGCCCAGAACGCCGCGGACGCCGCGGCCCGTGCGGGCGTGTGGGGACGGCTGCTCCTCCGGCTCGTCGAGGGCGACGCGCCCGTGCTCCTCGCCGCGAACACCGGGGCGGCGCTGGACGCCGCCGGCGTCGAGGCGCTCGCCACCCTGCGGGCGAGCGCGAAGCGGGACGGCGCGAGCGTCGGCCGCTTCGGTGTCGGCTTCGCGGCGGTGCTCGGCGTCACGGACGCACCGGCCGTGGTAGGGCGGAACGGCGGCGTCCGTTTCTCCCGGGCCGAGACCCGCGAGGCCGTCGCCGCCGTCCCCGCCCTCGCGGAGGAGCTGGCCGCGCGTGGCGGGCACGTCCCGGCGCTGCGGCTGCCGTTCCCCGCGCCGGGAGAGGTGCCGCCCGGGTACGACACCGCCGTCGTCCTGCCGCTGCGTGACGCCGACGCCGTGACCGCCGTCCGCGCCCAGCTCGACGCGCTCGACGATGCGCTCCTGCTCGCGCTGCCCGCCCTCGCCGAGGTGACGCTCGAGCTGCCGGGGCGGCCGGACGCCGTACTCGCCGAGGTCGGGCGCCGCTGGCGGATCGTGCGCCGCTCCGGTGAGTTCGATCCCGACCTGCTCGCGGACCGGCCCACGGAGGAGCGCGGCCGCACCGGCTGGAGCCTCACCTGGGCGCTGCCCCTCGACCCGGCCACGCAGCCACCGCCGGTGCTGCACGCGCCGACGCCGAGCGACGAACCCCTGGCCTGGCCGGCCCTGCTCGTCGGGACCTTCCCGCTCGACCCCGGTCGCCGGCACGTCGCACCAGGGCCCGCCGCCGACGAGCTCGTTCGCCAGGCTGCGCGGGCCTACGCCGACCTGCTGGCCGAGCTCGCCGCCGAGCCGCCCGGTGACGACCCGCGGGTGCAGGAGCCGTGGCGGCTCGTGCCGGCCGGCCTGCCCGCGGGAGTGCTCGACGGCGTGCTGCGCGCGGCGCTCCTGGAGCTCCTGCCGGACACGCCGATGCTGCGCTCCGCCGAGGACGCCGCGGTGGTCCTGCGCCCCCGGGACGCCGTCGCGCTCGAGCCGCCCGCCGGCGCCGATCCCGACGCCGTCGCCGCGCTCGCACCCGCGGTCGCCGGGCTCGTCGCCGCCCCGCGCGCCGCGACCGCCGTGTTCGAGCTGCTCGGCGTCCGGCGCCTGCCGCTCGCGGACGTCGTCGACCAGCTCCCGCCCCCCGCCCCGTCGCCGGCGGTCGCCCCCTGGCTGAGGCTTCTCGGCGGGCTGGCCGGCCTCGCCGTCGACCCGCTCGTGCGCGAGGCGCTGGGCGCGCTGCCCGTGCCGCTGGCCGACGGGCGGGTGGCGCGCGGGGTGCGCGGCGTCGTCCTGCCGCCAGGCGATCACGGGGCGGACGCCGACGTCGCGGCGGCGCTGGCCGTCCTCGGCGTCCGTGCCGTCGACCCGGCGGTCGCCGCCGACGAGCGAGTCCGCCGGCTGCTGGAGCGCCTCGGCGCGACGGCCGTCTCCGGGCGCGCCGCGCTGGACCTCTCCGCGGTCGGCGTCGCCGTCGCCGGGCTCGCCGACGGGGATCCCGACCGAGCCACGGACCGGCTGGACGCGGTGCTCACCCTGGTCGCGGCGGCGGTGCGCGCCGGGCAGCTCGCGCCGGGGGACCTGCCGGAGCTCGGCGGACTGCCGCTGCGGGACGTCGACGGAGAGCCGGCGCCCGCCGCGGAGCTGGCGCTCCCGGGCTCGGTCGCAGCACGGTTGCTCGACCCCGACGCCGTCGGGCTCGTCCACGCGGGTGTCGTCGAGCGATGGGGCGACGGGACG
This sequence comes from Kineosporiaceae bacterium, assembly GCA_035630955.1. Classification (GTDB taxonomy): domain Bacteria; phylum Actinomycetota; class Actinomycetes; order Actinomycetales; family Kineosporiaceae; genus DATKNA01. The sequence continues at coordinate 56 of DASQJO010000231.1, read as the reverse complement.
CTGCGCGCCGTCGGGGTGCTCGACGGGCTCGCCCTGCTGCGCGCCACCGACGTCCC
>DASQJO010000230.1:0-9189 GCA_035630955.1 Kineosporiaceae bacterium | reverse complement strand
ACCCGCGAGTCCGTCGTGTTCACGCCCTGGCCGCCCGGCCCACTCGACCTCGAGAACCGCCACCGCAGCTCGCGCGCGGGGATCGTCAGCGACGGCGTGACGACGAGGTCCGGCTCCACACGGTCAAGGATGCCGAGGCGGCCGGCGCGGCGACGAACCGGGAGACGTCGCGCGGGCTCGCCGCCTACCTGGCGAGCTGACCGCCCTCCCTCGCGGAGCCCGGCACAGGCCCGCGTGAGTCAATGGGCGGCGTGAGTCCACGGCGCCGGCTGCTCGTCGCCGCGACGGTCGTCCTGCTCGTCGTCGTCGCCGGCGTCGTCGCCGTCCGCGCCCTGGTGGGCTCGGCCGAGGCCGCGCAGCCCGCGCCGACCGCGACGGCCCGCGAGCAGCCCGGTCCCGTCCTGCTCCTGCCGGGCTACGGCGGCAGCACGACGTCGTTGGAGCGGCTGGCCACGAGGCTCCGCTCGGCGACCGGGCGCGACGTGCGCGTCGTCCGCGCCGTGGGCGACGGGACCGGCGACCTGACCCGGCAGGCGGAGGCGCTCGCGACGACGGTCCGCGGCCTGCTCGCGGCGGGTGCGCCGTCGGTGGACGTCGTCGGCTACTCCGCGGGCGGCGTCGTCGCGCGCATCTGGGCGGACCGGTTCGGCGGCGCCGGACAGGCGCGGCGGATCGTGACCCTCGGCTCGCCGCACCACGGCACCGAGGTCGCGAACCTCGCCGCCCAGCTGGCACCCGACGAGTGCCCGACCGCGTGCCGCCAGCTCACCCCGGACAGCGACCTGCTGCGCGGCCTGCCGGTCGGCGCCATTCCCGGCCCGCGGTGGGTGAGCGTGTGGACGAGTCAGGACGACGTCGTGAAACCGCCGAGCTCGGGACGCCTCGAGGGCGCGGTCGACGTCCGGCTGCAGTCGATCTGCTCAGGCGACCGCGTCGACCACAGCGGTCTGCCCGACGACCCGCTCGTCGCCGGCGTCGTGGTCCGCGCCCTGGCCCCGACGCCGCTGACGTCGGCACCGAGGGCGTCGAACTGCCGGGAGCTGCGAACCCTCAGCTCGTGATGTCGCGCGTCGCGAAGTTCGCCCAGGCAGCCCCCAGCAGCACGACGATGTAGAACCCCTGCACGAGGACGCCGCGCTGGATGTCGTGCCACAGGATCGGGTCGCGGAACAGGTCCACCCACGCCAGCCAGTACCGCGTCGGCAGCCAGTCGCGGACGGACCCGGCGGCGTCCAGCGTGACGAGCACCGTGCTGCCGACGAGGACGGCGAGGCCGCCGAGCGCGGCGCCGAGCGAGGAGTCCGTGAGCGTCGAGAGGAACAGCGACACCGCCGCGACGCCGAGCATCGACCAGCCGATATACGCGACCATGAGGACCGTCCGCTGCAGGAGGTCCGCGGTCGTGAGCGGTGTGCCGGACACCGTCGAGGTCGCGTAGGTCAGCGCCTCGGGGTTGCTGCCGAACAGGTTGACGCCGACGACGTACCCGGTGAGCGCGACCGCGACGACGGCCAGCACCGTGTAGACGATCACCGCGGCGAGCTTGGCGACGAGCAGCCGCGTCCGGCCCACCGCGCGGACCAGCAGGTAGCGCAGCGTTCCGGTGGTCGCCTCCCCCGCCACCGAGTCCCCCGCGACGACCGCGACCGACACGGGCAGGAAGATCGGCAGCACGATGCCGAGCGCCGCCGCCGGGTAGAGCTGGCCGTTCGAGAGCACCGCCGAGAGGAACGCCGGCCCCTCGCCGGGCCGCGGCGCGATCCGCGACACCGAGAGGAACACGGCGACGATCGTCGGCAGCAGGCACAGCAGGAGCACCGACACCCACGTCCGGGGCCGCCTCACGAGCTTGAGGAGCTCGACGCCGATCATGCGACGCGGTCCGATCCGGGGCCGGTGAGGGAGAGCACGACGTCCTCCAGCGTCCGGCGTTCGGCGACCGCCTCGTGCACGGGCAGCCCGGCGTCGACGAGCCGCCGCGTGACCTCGGCGACCGGCAGGCCCTCGACGACGAGCCGCCGGCCCTCCGCCGCCGCAACCTGGCCGTTGAACACCGTCTTCGCGGCCGTCGCGTCGTCGAGCTCGACGAGCACGCGGCCGGTCGGGCGGCGCAGGGCGTCGAGCGGCTCCTGTGCGACCAGCCGGCCGTGGTCCATGATCCCCACCTGCGTGCAGAGCGCCTCGACCTCGGCCAGGACGTGGCTGGAGAGGAAGACCGTCGTCCCGTTCTCGTTGAGCCGGGTCATGAGCTCGCGCATCTCGATGATCCCCTGCGGGTCCAGGCCGTTCGTCGGCTCGTCGAGGACGAGCAGCTCAGGGGTCCGCACCAGCGCGGCGGCGATCCCGAGCCGCTGCCGCATGCCGAGCGAGAACGCCTTGACCGGCCGTCGGCCCACCCCGGCGAGCCCGACGGTCTCCAGCGCCTCGTGCACCCGCCGCCGGCGGTCGCGGCCCGCCCGCCGCGGCTTCGGGTCTGCCCACGGCGCCGCCGCGTCCAGAAGCATGAGGTTCGCGGCGGCCGACAGGTGCGGGTAGGCGCCCGGGCCCTCGACCAGCGCGCCGACCCGCGGCAGCACCTGCCGCAGCTGCTTGGGGACCGGGCGACCCAGCACCTCGATCGAACCCTGCGTCGCGTAGACGAGGCCGAGCAGCATCCGCACCGTGGTGGTCTTGCCCGAGCCGTTCGGCCCGAGGAAGCCGTACCGGGCGCCGGCGGGCACCTCGAGGTCGACCCGGTCGACCGCGGTGAACGACCCGAACCGCTTGGTCAGCCCCCGAGTGCTGATCACGCTGTCCGTCACGACTCCCCCCGGAGCAGCTCCTGCGCGGCGTCCCGCACGACGTCGGTCGTCACGAGCCCGGCGACGAGGTAGGACGTGTCGTCGCCGACGGCGACGGCGGCGGTGACGACGCCGGAGTCGAGGACGGCCAGCCGGCCGCCGGTCACGTCCTGCACGGGCGCCCGCAGCCGGGCGGCGTCCAGCACGTCGCCGGCGGGTCCCGGTGGCAGCGGGATGACGACGAAGCGCGCGAGCCCGCGCCCGAAGGTCGCCGTCCCGCGGACGATGCCCGGCGTGCGGGGCTCGCCGGCGAGCCGGGCGGGCAGCGGCAGCCGGGCGTAGCGGTCGACGGCAGCGACGACGTCCGGGGCGTCGGCGGTCTCGAGCCGAGCGCCCATCGGGGTCGGCACCTCGATGTCCGCGTCGGGGGGTCGGGCCACGTCCACGTCGAGGAACGTCGTCTCGTAGGCGACGACGCCGTTCCGGTCCTGGACGGCGAGCGCCAGCGGCAGCCCGGAGCCGGCGTCGGCCCAGACGTCGACCGCCCCGATGGTGCGCTTGGGTGACGCGGGCACGACCCGCAGCCCGAGCGCCGCGTGCCCGGCGATGCGCCGTGCCGGCAGCGCGGAGAGCCTGTCGTCCATGCCGAGGTGGCCGAGGAGCCGGCGGGCGGCCTGCGGCGGCAGCAGGTCGTCGACGCGGGGCAGCCGGATCTCGTCCCGCCCGATCACGGTCCGCCGCGTGTTCCGCTCGTAATCCCAGGTCACGACCGTGTCGGCGGTCGGGGCGTAGACGTCCTGCTCGCCGGTGGCCGTGAGGCGGGCGACCCGCCAGCGGTCGGCGTCCTGCCACCAGACGCGCATCCGGGTTGTGCTGCCCAGCAGGCCCGCGACGTCGCCGAACTGCCGGACGTCGGGCAGCCCGAGCGAGCCCCGGCTCTCCGCCAGGCCCTGGTGTGCGACGGACGCCGACGCGAGCACGCGGCGCAGCACCGCTTCCGGTGCGGGCGCGGACGCCGGTCGCGTCGCGACCGAGACCGCCGCGGCCCCCAGCGAAGGGGCGGCGACGAGGAGGGTCGTGCCGGCGACGACGACCGCCCAGCGGCGCCGCGCCGCGGCGGTGACGACGGACACCGTTCCACGGTACGTCGGACACTTGTGCGAACCCGGGCGAGGGGCCTCAAAGTGGGCGGGCGTGAAGCGGGGCCGTGCGGGGTAGCGCAGAGGCATGCGGATCGTCGTCACCGGCCTCTCCGGCAACCTCGGCACGGCACTCCTGCGTCGGCTGCTCGCCGACGGCGGCCACGAGGTCGTCGGCGTGGTCCGGCGGCCGCCCGGCGACGGTGAGCCCTACGGGCAGGCGAGCTGGGTGTCGCTCGACGTGGCGCAGGAGGGCGCGACGCAGCGGCTGCAGGACGTGTTCGCCGGCGCGGACGCCGTCGTGCACCTGGCGTGGGGGTTCCAGCCGAGCCACGTCACCGAGTACCTCGACCGGGTCGGCGTCCAGGGGACCGAGGCTGTGCTGCGGGCCGCGGACGCCGCCGGCGTCGGCCACCTCGTGCACGTCTCCTCGCTCGGCGTCTACTCCCCCGCGCCGCCGCCGGACGCCGACGGGACGCCGGTCAAGGTCGACGAGTCCTACCCGACCGACGGCATCCCGACGCTGGCGTACAGCAAGGAGAAGGTGGCGGCCGAGCGTCTGCTCGACGGCTACGAGAAGACCGGCAGCGGGCGGATGGTCGTCTCCCGGATGCGCCCCGCGCTCGTCGTGCAGGGCGCCGCCGGCAGCGGGCTGCTCCGCTACGGGCTGCCGCCGTTCGTGCCGTCGTCGGCGATCTCGCTCGTCAAGGTCGTGCCGCTGCCGCCGGACCTGGTCATCCAGGCCGTGCACACGCCGGACGTCGCCGATGCGATCGTCCGCGCCCTGCAGCGCCGCGCCGGAGGTGCCTTCAACCTCGCGGCGGACCCGCCGCTGACGGCGTCCCGGATCGCCGCGGCGCTCGGGGCCCGGCTGGTGCCGACGCCGCGACCGGTGCTGCGCGGCCTCGTCGCCGCCACCTGGAACCTCGGGCTGCAGCCGCTCGACCCCGGCTGGCTGGACCTCGCCTTCACCGTGCCGCTCATGAGCAGCGAGCGGGCGAGGCGGGAGCTGGGTTGGACGCCGGGGCTCGACGCGCAGTCCGCGCTCGAGGAGCTGCTGGCCGGGATGCGCTCCTCGGCCGGGACGTCGAGCGCCCCGCTACGCCCCCGATCCGTCGGCGACGAGCTGCGCGACCTGCTGACCCGCGGCCCGATCTCCCACCGCCGCCTCCCCTGACGCCCCCTCTCCCGCCTCCCTCCCGCCTCCCTCCTCCCGCCGCCCTCGGCGACTTGTGGGCCCTCATCGTCGTCGTTCTTCGTGGATGACGACGATGAGGGCCCAGAAGTCGTCCGTCAGGCGTGGCGGCGAGGGGCGTCGGTCACGCCCCTCTGGCGGACGGCCGCGAGGATGTTCGCGCCCGAGGCCACGATCGTCACGAGCAGGACCGAGAGCACGATGACGACGAGGTCGCCCGGGCTCTTGAGGATCCCGAGGCCGACGATGAGCGTCGTCGCGCCGGCCGGGGCGTGTGGCGTCCGCAGCAGCTGCAGCACGACGACGGTCAGGACCAGCGCGATCACCGCGGCCGCGACGCGCCGCCCGTCCAGCCCGGCCTGCACCGTCGAGGGGGCGTGCCGCAGCCCCGTGACGAGCAGCGCGAGCCATCCGGCCGCCACCGCGACGACGTGCCCGACGAGGACGTTCCGCGGGTGCGCGGCGGGCTGGTCCGGCGTCTCCGCGATCACCATGATGGTCGGACCGAGGCTCGGGAACAGCCAGGGCTGGTGGAGCAGGACGCCGACCAGCCCGGCGAGCGCGAGTGCGACGGCCGCCACCACGCCGGCGTAGACGCCGAGCGCCGGGCCGCCGCTGCCCGCCTCGCTCCGGACGCGCTCGAGCAGACCGCCGCTCACGCTCACGGCCCCACCAGCAGGATCTGCGGCGACGCCGCCTTGAGGTGCGTGGTCAGCCAGGCGATCGTCCTCGCGACCTGGGTCAGGGCCTCGGTGCTCAGCTGGAGAAGCTCGTCGTCGCGCGCGCCCTGAGCCGCCTGCTCGAGGATCGTCCAGGACGTCTGGAGCAGGGCCGCGAGCACGTAGAGGTCCTGCAGGTCCCGCAGCAGCCCGACGCCGCCGGATCGCGTCCTCGTCAGCGCCTCGGCGTGCAGGCGTTGGGGCTCCTCGACGTCCTCCTCGCCGTACCGGTCGGCGACGGGCCCGAGACGCTGCAGGCCGCCCTCGTGCTGACGCGCGAGGCTGCGGCAGACCAGCGCCGTGTCCGGGTCCTCAGGATGCCCCGAGGCGACCTGGCGCAGGGAGTCGACGAGGGTCTGCTCTCCGCGGTGCACCAGCCCCACGTAGGTCGACAGGTGGCGGGCCATCACATCACCTCCACGCGCCGGACCCGGACCGCCGCCGTCTTGAACATCGGCTGCTTCGATACCGGGTCCCACCACGTCAGCGTCAGCTCGTTGGCCGCGCGCGGCTCGCGGTCGTCGTCCGGCCCGGCCGCACCGGCGTCCCAGTACCCGTAGTGGAAGGGGACGAAGACGGTGCCCTCGCGAGGACGCGTCCGCTCGATCCGGGCCGGCGCCTCGATCCAGCCGCGTCGCGACTCCACCCGCACGGGGTCGCCGTCGGCGACGCCGAGCGCCGCGGCGTCGGCCTCCGCGAGCTCGACCCAGGCGCCGGGCGCGGCGGCCTCGAGCTCGCGCGCCCGCCCGGTCTTCGTCCGGGTGTGGAAGTGGTACACCGTCCGTCCCGTCGCGAGGCGCAGCGGGTAGTCGTCGTCCGGCTCCTCCAGGGGTGGCACGTACGGCGCGCCGCGGAGCACGGCTCGGCCGGCCGGATCCTGCGCCGCGTGCTGCTCGCGCGTCACGGCGCCACCGGTGAGCAGGTCGCGCCCGTACGTCTCGCAGTAGTCGGTGGACGTCGGGAAGACGCCGTCGCCGTAGAGCCGCTCGGTGCCGTCGGGATGCTCGTCGGTGACCGGCCAGCAGATGCCGGTCGGGCCGCGGAGCCTGTCGTAGGTGAGGGCGGTGTAGTCGCAGGGCCGGCCCGCGCTGCACCGCTTCCAGGCCTCGAACGCCTCCTCCGGCGTCCGCCACGTGATGAGCGGCCCGCCGTCCTTGTCGCGGAAGTCCATGGCGTCGGCGTAGGCGAGGAAGATGTCGAGGTCGCTGCGGGCCTCCCCCGGCGGCTCGACGGCCTTCTCCGACAGATGCACCGTCCGATTGACGTTGGTGTAGGTGCCGGTCTTCTCCCCCCAGCCGGCGGCGGGCAGGACGACGTCCGCCAGCCGCGCGGTCTCGGTGAGGAACACGTCCTGGACGACCACGAAGCATTTCTCGCTCGTGAGCACCTGACGGACGCGATGGAGGTCCGGCATCGAGACGGCGGGGTTCGTCGCGGAGATCCAGAGCAGCTCGATCGAGCCCTGCTCGGCGTACCGGAAGATCTGCATCGCGTGCGTCGGCGGGGCCCAGTGCGGGATGATCTTCTCCTCGACGTTCCACAGCGTCGCGAGCTGCGCGATGTGCTCGGCGTTGTCCCAGTTGCGGAAGCCCGGCAGGTCGCCGTCGGCGCCGGTCTCGCGGGTGTTCTGCGCGGTCGGCTGCCCGTTCATCTGAAGGATCCCGCAGCCCGGCCTCCCGATGAGCCCGCGGAGCAGGTGCAGGTTGTTGACCTGGCACGCGGCCGCCGTCGCCTGGTGGGACTGGTAGAAGCCCTGCAGCACGGTGGAGAGCACTCGCTCGCTCGTCCCGAAGATCTCCACGGCGCGGGCGACATCGGCGGCCGGGACGGAGCAGATCCGCTCGACCTCGTCGAGGGTGTACGGCTCGACGACCTTGCGCAGGGTCTCCAGACCGACCGTGTGGGCCTGGACCCACTGCTCGTCGTGCCACCCACGAGCGAGCAGCTCGCGGACCATGCCGTTCATCAGCGCCTGGTTCGTGCCCGGCCTGGGGGCGAGGTGGACGCCGCCCGTGCGGGCCGCCTCCCGCGCGACGTCGGTCGTGCGCGGATCGACGCAGACGATGACCGGCGGATCGTCGCCGCGTGTGCGGTCGAGGACGCGCGCCCAGAGCACGGTCTGGGTCTCGGGCATGTTGTGCCCGTAGAGGAAGATCGCGTCGGTGTGCTCGATGTCGGTGTACGCGCCCGGCTGCCCGTCGCAGCCGAACGACTCCTTCATCGACTCACCGGCGGTCGCCGTGCAGAGGCGGGTGTTCCCGTCCATATGGGGGGTGCCGAGGCCGGCCTTCCCGATCACCGCCAGTGTGTAGTACTCCTCGAGGAACAGCTGCCCGCTGGTGTAGAAGCCGATGCCGAGCGGTCCCTTGTCGCGCAGGATGCGCCTGCTCTGCTCGACGATGCGGCCCATCGCCTCGTCCCAGCTCGCGGGCCGCAACTGCCCGGCGTCCCGCACCAGCGGAGTGGTGAGCCGATCTCCGCTGCTCGCCCACGGCCAGGAGCCGTAGAGGCCCTTCGGGCCCAGCCGGCCGTGGTTGACCGCGTCCGTCGCCGTGCCCCGGACGCCGACCATGCGGCCGTCCTTGACGGCGATCTCGCAGCCGCAGCCGTTGCTGCACAGCACGCAGGCCGAGCGGACCCAGCGGTCGACGTCCGCCTCGGTGAGGCCGTCGGCGAGGTGGAGGTCGACGCGTATCGGCCAGTCGGTGCCGCGGGCGTGCGGCGTCCGCGGTCCCCAGACGTCCACGGTGCGATCGGACATGCCCACCTCCGGCATCGCAGGGAACGTCGGGTGCATGCCCAGATGCAAAGATGTTGAAACTTCGGGGGGTGGCATGGGGGGTGGGTGCCGGGGTATGACGATCAGTATGGGTATCCTCGACCGCCTCTTCGGACGCCGGCCCCGATACGCCGACTCCCCGTCGTACGGCTCGCCGGACTTTGGGACGCCGTCCCAGCAGGCGCCGCAGCAGCCGCCGGCATACGCGAACAACGAGCAGCCGTCGCCCCAGCAGGCCGCCAAGGACGCCGAGGCGGTCCGGCGCTACCGCTACCTGCTGCGGACCGCTCCCCCGGAGGCGATCGAGCAGGCGCACGCCGAGGCGTTCGAGCAGCTCTCGCCCGACCAGCGACGTCTGGTGCTGCAGCAGCTCTCGGAGCAGGTGCCCGAGCGCGAGCGCGCCCGCAGCGACGACCCGCAGTCCCTGGCGCGGATGGCGACGCGGGCGGAGCTGCGCCAGCCCGGCGTGCTCGTGCAGGTGCTGGGGCCCAGCGGCTACGGCCCGGGTTACGGGCGCGGGTACGGGGGCGGGTACGGCGGCGGCTACGGGGGCGGGTACGGCGGCGGCTACGGGGGC
>DASQJO010000229.1:0-8183 GCA_035630955.1 Kineosporiaceae bacterium | reverse complement strand
TGGACCGAGCAGTGGCCGGCACCGATCTGGAGATCGGCCGCCGTCCGAGGTGGTGGCTGGTGGTCGGAGCGCTGCAGGTCCTGCTGGCCCTCGTCGTGCTGGCCGGGTTGCTGTGGCTGGCCGCGCTGTTCGTCATCGCCTGGCTCCAGCTGCCGCGACCTCCGACGCCCGAGATCGGCGTGGTGCCACTGCCGACCGTGCTGCTGCTCGGAGGCATCGTCGCCGGGCTCCTGTTCGCCCTGCTCAGCCGGTGGATGGCGGCGGCGGGGGCGCGCCGCTCGGCCGCACGTGCTCGGCGCAGGCTCGAGGAACGCGTCCGGGCCGTCGCGGAGGATGCCGTCATCGGTCCGGTCGAGGGGGAGTTGTCGGCGCACACAGAGCTGTGCTCCGCAATCGCCCGCGTCGCCGCCCGCTGAGGCTGCGTCTCGTCGTCGGCAGTCCGTCGTCGCCATCCACGGCCGCCGGCTGCCGGTGCGGTCGTTCCATGGCGCCGCCGCCCCGTCGAAGCTGCCGATCGCAACCGCCCGTCGTCCTCGTTCCGACGGTCGCCCAGGTGCTGTTCATGCGGCGTGGGGGTTGTGGTGGGTGGCGTTGCGCAGGAGGAGTCGTGCGGGGTGGGCCCAGGCGGGTGGCCGGGCCCAGGGCACCCCGTGGATCATGTGGATGTCCCAGGTGCAGAGAGGGGTGCGAACACCTGCACCCCCTTATCCCGCCCGCCCGGTTCTCGGCCGGCTCACAGCGGCCACCGATCCACCTCCGACGTCACGGCGACAGGGTGGACGCCGTGACCGACGAGGAGAAGCGATGACGACGACACCCACCTGGCTGACCACCGTCCTGCGCCCGGCGGGCGAACTCGACCCGGGCGCCGAGCGCCGGCTCGTCGACGCCCTCGAGGCTGCGGCCGCCGCGTCCGACGTCGTGGTCGTCGACGTCGGCGCCGCCGGGCCTCTCTCCGGCAACCTGCGTCGCGCCCTGCGCCGCGTCCACACCGGGCTCACCGCCACGGGCGGCGCCCTCGTGCTCCTCGACCCGGAGGGCACGCACGGTCTCACGATGCAGGACGGCGAACTCGGCCACGCCGAGCACATGCCGGCGCACCCGATCCTGACCTGAGCGCATCATGAACGTTTCGACCCTCTCCCCGCCGGGCAGTGCAGGCCCGAGGTGGAGGGAGGTCCCCGGGCGTGTGCAAGGTCGTGAGCTGGGTGTTTCCCTGCGCCGCGAGCAGCGTGCCCCAGGCTCGCCGGCACGTCCGGTCGGCGCTGGCCGGTTGGGGCGTGCCCGACGGCGACCCGGCCGGCGACGTCTGGGAGGACCTCGAGCTCGTCGTCGGCGAGCTCGCCGGCAACGCGACGAAGTTCTGCCGGGGCCGCATCCGGATGACCGTCGAGGTGCACCACAACCACGCCAGGGTCGAGGTCCTGGACGACGGCGACGGCCGGGAGTCTCTGCACCTGACGGAGCCGAAGGCCCCGAGCCCGGACGCGGAGTCCGGCCGTGGCCTCGTCATCGTCTCGGCGCTGTCCAGCTCGTGGGGGGCAGAGCGGACCAGCACGTCCGTGGCCGGGGGCAGCGGCACGAAGGTCTGGGCCGAGCTCGCATTCCCCTCGGTGTCGCCGTACTTCACACTCGCCTGCGAGCTCGCCGCCGTCTGACGCCGCCGCCGTCTGACGGCACGCACTTCACCGTGCCACCCTGAGCCGGTGCATGCCGGAGTGGTGGCGTGAGCCGCCCCGTCCTCGGGATCGACCAGGGCACCTCGGGGACGACGGCCCTCGTCGTGGACCCCGACCGCGGCGTCCTCGGCGCCGCCACGGTCGCCGTCCGCCCCCGCTACGGGCCGGCGGGCACGGTCGAGGTGGACCCGCAGGAGCTGTTCGGCTCCGTCGTCGAGGCCGGACGGCGCGCGCTCACCGAGGCGGGCGAACCCGTCGCCGCCGTCGGCCTGGCGAACCAGGGCGAGACGGTGCTGGCCTGGGACCCGGTGAGCGGCATCCCGTTCACGGACGCCGTCGTCTGGCAGGACCGGCGTGCGCAGGAGATCTGCGACGAGCTCACCGACGCCGCCGACGGCCTCCGTCAGCTGACCGGCCTGCCGCTCGACCCCTACTTCGCCGCCCCGAAGATGGCGTGGCTGCGGCGCCACCGCACTCGGGCCGGAGTGGTCACGACGAGCGACGCCTGGCTCGTCCACCAGCTCACCGGCGCGTTCGTCACCGATGCGGCCACGGCGTCGCGGACGATGCTCCTCGACCTCGACGCTGTGGACTGGTCCGGCGAGGCCCTGGAGGCCTTCGGCCTGGCCGGCGAGCCGCTCCCCGAGATCGTGGACGCCGATCAGCCGGTCGGCACGACGGACGTCTTCGGGCCCGCCCTGCCGGTCACCGGCCTCCTCGTCGACCAGCAGGCCGCCCTGCTCGCCCAGCACTGCCTGGAGCCGGGCGCCGCGAAGTGCACGTACGGCACCGGCGCCTTCGTCCTGGCCAACGCCGGCTCCGCGCCCGTCCGCTCCAAGGGCGGTCTCGTCGCGTGCGTCGCCTGGCGCCTGCGCGGCGCCACGTCGTACTGCCTCGACGGCCAGGTCTACACCGTGGGCTCGGCGGTCCGCTGGCTCGCCGACCTCGGCGTCGTCAGCGGCCCCGAGGACCTGGACCGGCTCGGCGGCGAGGCGCCGGACGCCGGCGGCGTCACCTTCGTGCCCGCGTTCGCCGGGCTTGCCGCCCCGACCTGGCGCGGCGACGCCCGCGCGCAGATCGGCGGTCTCGGGCTCGGCGTCACGCGGGCGCACGTCGTCCGCGCGCTCGTCGACGGCATCGCCGCCCAGGTGGTGGAGCTGACCGAGGCCATGTCCGCCGACCTCGGGGTGCCGATCCGGGCGCTGCGCGTCGACGGCGGCCTCAGCCGCAGCCGCGTCCTCCTGCAGATCCAGGCGGACCTGCTCCAGCGGCCGGTCGAGGTCTACCCGTCGCCGGAGGCCACCGCTCTCGGCGCCGCCGCCGTCGCGCGGATGGGCCTCGAACCCGGCACGACCATTCCCGAGGCCACCGGCGCGTGGCAGCCCGCCGCCGTCTACGAGCCCCGGATCAGCGCGGACGAGGCCGAGCACCGGCTCGGCACGCACCGGGACGTCGTCCGCCGCCTCCTCGGCGAGACCGGCGGCTTCGCGTGAGCGAGCGGAGCGAGGTCTTCGACGTCCTCGTCGTCGGCGCCGGCGTCGTCGGCACCGCGATCGGGCGCGAGCTCGCCCACCGCGACCTGCGCGTCGGTCTCGTCGACGCCGCGGAGGACGTCGGCACCGGCACCTCGAAGGCGAACACGGCGATCCTGCACACCGGCTTCGACGCGACGCCCGGCACGCTCGAGGCGCGGCTCGTCGCCCGTGGTCACGACCTCCTCGGCGGCTACGCCGCGGCCGCCGGGATCGCCGTCGAGCGCACCGGCGCCCTGCTCGTGGCCTGGGACGACGAGCAGCTGGCGGTGCTCCCGACGCTGCAGGCGAAGGCCGAGCGCAACGGCTACCGCGCCACCCGGCTGGTCGGCGTCGGGGAGCTGTACGAGAGGGAACCGCACCTCGGTCCCGGCGCGTGCGGCGCACTCGAGGTGCCCGGCGAGTCGATCGTCGACCCGTGGTCACCGCCGATCGCCTTCGCGACCGAGGCCGTCGCCGGCGGCGTCGAGCTGCTGCTCGGCACGCGCGTGACCGGCGTCCGGGTCGGCCCTCCGCACCGGCTCGTCACGACGCGCGGAGAGCTGGCAGCGCGGCACGTCGTCAACGTCGCCGGGCTGTTCTCCGACGTCCTGGACCGCTGGTTCCGGCGCGACGGCTTCACGGTGACGCCGCGGCGCGGCGAGCTCCTCGTCTACGACAAGCTCGCCCGCCCGCTCGTGCGGCACGTCCTGCTGCCGGTCCCGACGAAGCTGGGCAAGGGCGTGCTCGTCGCACCCACCGTATTCGGGAACGTCCTGCTGGGGCCCACGGCCGAGGACGTCGTCGACCGCACCGACACCGGCTCGACCGCCGCCGGACTCGCCTTCCTCCGCGACAGGGGCGCGCGGATCCTTCCCGAGCTCCTCGACGAGGAGGTCACGAACGTCTACGCCGGCCTGCGCGCGGCCACCGAGCACGGCGACTACCAGCTGCGCGGGTACCCCGAGCAGGGGTACGTGTGCGTCGGCGGCATCCGGTCCACCGGGCTGACGGCGTCCATGGCGATCGCCGAGCACGTCGTCCGGCTCCTCGCCGAGGGCGGGCTCCGGACGCCGCCCCGCGCGGGCGCCGTGACCCCCTCGATGCCGCCCCTCGGGGAGGAGCAACGGCGGCCCTTCCAGCGCGCCGACCTCGTCGCCGCCGATCCGGCGTACGGGCAGGTCGTGTGCCACTGCGAGCGCGTGACGCTGGGAGAGATCCGGGACGCGCAGCAGGGCCCGCTGGCGGCCGGGGACCTGGACGGTCTGCGCCGCCGCACCCGTGCCCTCAACGGCCGCTGCCAGGGCTTCTACTGCGGCGCGGCCGTCACCTCGTTGCTCGGCGCGAACCATGGATGACGGCCGCCGCCTGCGCGAGGTGGACGTGCTCGTCGTGGGTGCGGGACCCGGCGGCCTCGCCGCCGCCGCCGCGCTGGGCGCCCGCGGCGCCGGCCGGGTCGAGGTCGTCGACCGGGAGCAGGAGACGGGCGGCATCCCGCGGCACTCCGTCCACGCCGGCTACGGGCTGCGCGACCTGCACCGCGCCATGTCGGGTCCCGCCTACGCGCGCCGCCGCACCGAGCTCGCCGTCGACGCGGGGGCGACCGTCCGGACCGATGTCAGCGTCACCGGCTGGGCGGGCCCGCTCACCCTCGACATGACGAGCCCCGCCGGCCTCGAGAGGGTGACCGCGCGGGCCGTCGTCCTCGCCACCGGGGCGCGAGAGCGCCCGCGGCCCGCGCGGCTGATCCCGGGCACCCGGCCGGACGGCGTCTGGACGACGGGCCGCCTCCAGCAGGCCGTGCTCGCCGGGCAGCCGGTCGGGCGGCGCGCCGTCGTCGTCGGCGCCGAGCACGTGAGCTTCTCCGCCGTCGTGACGCTCGCGCACGCCGGCGTCCGGGTCGTGGCGATGGTGACCGACCTGCCGCGGCACCAGTCGTACGGCGCGTTCCGCGCCGGAGCCCTGCTGCGCTGGGGGTTCCCGCTGCTCACGGACACCGCGGTGACCCGGCTGCTGGGGCGCCCGCGGCTGACCGGCGTCGAGGTCCGCTCGTCGACGGGCCGGACGGCGGTGCTGGACGCCGACACCGTCGTCCTCACCGGCGACTGGATCCCGGACCACGAGCTGGCCCGGCGCGGCGGGCTGCTGATGGACGCCGGCACACGCGGCCCTGCCGTCGACACCGCGTTCCGGACGTCGGTGCCCGGCGTTTTCGCCGCCGGCAACCTCGTCCACCCCGTCGAGACCGCCGACGCCGTCGCCCTCGAGGCCGAGCCGCTGGCGGATGCCGTCGTCCGGCACCTGGCCGGGCTCGCCGAGGCCGCCGCCCCCGTGCCGGTGCGCGTCGAGGCGCCGCTCGCGTGGATCGCGCCCAACCTCCTCGACCCGGCCGGCCCGGCCCCGCCGCGGGACCGCTTCGTGCTGTGGTCCCGCGCCTTCGCCGACCGGCCCGTCGTCGAGGTGGTGCAGGCGGGGAGGCCGCTGTACCGCGACCGCTCGTGGCGGCCGCTCGTCCCGAACCGCCCCGCGTACCTGACGAGCGCCTGGATGCGGCGCGTCGATCCCGGCGGTGGCCCCGTCACGGCGCGGCTGGCCCGGGAGACGTGACGGCGAACGCCCGGGCGGGCCGCCCGGGCGTTCTGCGCACCTCCTGGCCGGGGGCCTGGTGTCAGATGGCGCGCCGGCTGCCGACCCTGGACCAGATCAGCAGCACGATGATGGCGCCGATGATCGACCCGATGATCCCTGCGGGCTGCAGGGCGCCGGACGAGGCGTCCTTGTGGAAGATCACGTACCCGAGGAACCCGCCGACGAAGGAGCCGATGATCCCCAGGACGATCGTCATCAGGATCGACATCGGCTGCTGCCCCGGCACGATCAGGCGGGCCAGGGCGCCGGCGATGAGACCGACGATGATCAGGGTGATGATGAAACCCAGCATGACGGGCCTTTCCGGTGAGAGTCGTACGAATCGGTCATCTCGACGAAACCACCCCTAGGGTGGGAGCGGTACACCCCTAGGGAGGTATAACGTCGCGGGCATGACCGGGCCGATCAGGGTGGCTCTCGTCAACGACTACGACGTGGTCGTGGCGGGTGTCGCGCGCATGCTCGACCCCTACCGCGACCGCGTCGTCGTGGCCGAGATCGCCACCAACGAGCCCGTCGTGGACGTCGTCCACGTCGCGCTGTACGACAACTTCGCGCAGCCCGAGTCCGACCGCGACGAGGTGAGCACGCTCGTCGCGAACCCGCACTGCCACCGCGTCGCGGTGTACACCTGGAACTTCCACCCCGACCTCATCGAGGACGCACGCAGGCGGGGCGTGCGCGGCTACCTGTCGAAGGCGCTGCCGGCCCGCGACCTCGTCAGCGCGATCGAGGCGGTGCACGCCGGCGAGGTCGTCATCTCCGAGGCGCCGTCCCGCGCGCGCAGCGCTCCCGGGCTGGACTGGCCCGGGCGCGGCGAGGGCCTGACCGATCGCGAGTCGGAGATCCTCGCGCTCATCACCCAGGGCATGAGCAACGCCGAGGTCGCGGAGCTGACGTATCTCAGCCCGAACACGGTGAAGTCCTACATCCGCGCGATCTATCGCAAGATCGGGGCTGGCAGCCGGACGCAGGCGGTGCTGTGGGGCGTCCGGCACGGCTTCACCCCCGACCACGACCGCATCGAGCACTGGCGCGGCGGCCCCTGACCACGGCCTTCCGGAACGGCGGCGCGCTAGGGCAAATCCCGCGAATCGACACCATTGACGCGCATCGGACGACAGGAGCAGTCTGAGCGGCCTGGTGCGGCGTCAACGGGAGGCGCGATGATCGGCATCCGTGCAGTTCTTGCAGGCGCCACGGCCGCCGCGGTCGTCGCGGCGGGAACGGTGGGCACCACAGAGGCGCTCGCCGCGGCGCAGGTGGGGGGCCCGGCCTCGGTGGGCCGGGCGGCGGCGGTCCACCCGCCCAGCACGCGCCTGCACGGCGTCGACGTCGACGCGACGACGATCCCGCAGCTGCAGCGGCTCATGCGGGCCCACCGGCTGAGCTCCGTCGACCTCGTGCGCTTCTACCTCGCCCGCATCCGGGTGCTGAACCCGAAGCTGCACGCCGTCATCCGCGTCAGCCCGACCGCGGTCGCGGACGCCCGGAGGGCCGACCGGGCGCGGGCGCACGGCGACCGCCGTCCGCTGCTCGGCATCCCGGTCATCGTCAAGGACAACATCGACACGACAGGCATGCCGACCACCGCCGGTTCCCTGGCGCTGGCCGGCAACACCCCGCCCGACGCGTTCGTCGTGCGTCGCCTCAAGGCCGCCGGCGCCCTCGTGATCGGCAAGGCGAACCTCTCGGAGTGGGCCAACTTCAGGGGCGACCAGTCCTCCAGCGGCTGGAGCGCGGTCGGAGGCCAGACGAACAACCCGTACGTGCTCGACCGGAACCCCTGCGGGTCCAGCTCCGGCTCCGCGGTCGTCGCCGCGGCGGACCTCGCCACGGTCGCCGTCGGCACGGAGACGGACGGGTCGATCGTGTGCCCGTCCGGCCAGAACGGCGTGGTCGGCGTGAAGCCCACGCTCGGCCTCGCCAGCCGGGACGGGATCGTCCCCATCTCCGCCCAGCAGGACACCGCCGGCCCCATCACCCGCAACGTGACGGACGCCGCGGTGGTCCTCGGCGCGATGACCGGCGTCGACCGGCACGATCCCGCGACGGCGGCGCAGAAGGGCCACGTCTACCGCGACTACACCCGTTTCCTCGGCAGCCGTTCGCTGAAGGGCGCCCGGATCGGTGTCTGGCGCGCCGGGAACTTCGGCGTCAGCCCCGAGACCGACGTGGTGATGGAACGCGCGATCGCCCGCCTCGAGGCGCTCGGTGCGACGGTCGTCGACCCGGCCGACATCCCGATCGACGCGGCGTACGGCCCCGAGGGCACCGCGCTGCTGTACGAGTTCAAGCACGACATCAACGCCTACCTCCGGCGGTTCGCCGGGAAGGGCTACCC
>DASQJO010000228.1:0-2476 GCA_035630955.1 Kineosporiaceae bacterium | reverse complement strand
TCCGCCTCGACGAGGGCGCGGCAGTCCGTGCAACGGGCGAGGTGACCGAGCACACGGTCGCGTTCACCGTGGCCGAGCTCGCCGTCGATGAACGCCGACAGCCGGTCGCTGAGGTGGCCGCTCACGGCGCCCCCTCCGCCGTCCGGGGGGCGCGGTGGCTGAGGGCGGCCCGCAGCTGGGCTCGCCCGCGGTGGATCCGGCTCCGGACCGTGCCCAGCTTCACGCCGAGCGTGGCCGCGATCTCCTCGTAGGACAGCCCTTCGATGTCGCACAGCACGACGGCGGCCCGGAACTCCGGCGGGAGGGTGGCGAGCGCCGCCTGCACGTCGTGGTCGAGGTTGTTGTGCTCCCACGCGCGCTCCGGGCCGGGGTCGGAGCCGGCGAGCCGGTCGTCCGCGTCCTCGGGCAGCGCGTCGAAGCGGATGCGCTGCTTGCGGCGCACCTGGTCGAGGAAGAGGTTCGTGGTGATGCGGTGGAGCCAGCCCTCGAAGGTTCCCGGCGTGTACGACGACAGCGACCGGAACACCCGGACGAAGACCTCCTGGGTGAGGTCCTCGGCGTCGTGCCGGTTGCCCGTCAGCCTGTACGCGAGCCGGTAGACGCGGGCGGAGTGCTCCTGGACGACCTGCTCCCAGCTGGGAGGCGTCCAGGCGGCGTCGGCCGTGGTGGCGGGGGCCGCCTAGTCCGCGGACGAGAGGGCCCGGTCGGCCTCGCGGGGCTCGTGGGCGTCGAAGGTGGCGGTCGGCTGCGCGGGCTCGGCGGCGCGGGAGTCGGGCACGTCGCTCCCTCCCCGTCGCCGCAGTCGCACGCCGGCGAGGCGCGCCGCCGCGGTCCCACCCGGCATCGCAGTCATCGGTAGCGCGAACGAGGTCACCGGTCTCCCATCCTTCCCCACCCGGCACCGCCTCGCGTCCTCCGGAGCGGAGGGGCGGGCACCACCGGTTCGACGTGGCCAACGCCATGTCCGAGGACCACGTTCCCGCACTCGGCTGAAGGTTCCCTGAGAGTCATCGGTCCCGCGCGGCGGCCCCGTACGAACTACCCTGGTCGCCGCGACCCCGCCCATGCCCGCCCGACGACCCGCTCAGCCGCCCCGGAGGTCCCGATCAGCGCACCGACGCCCGCGAGCTGGGCCTACGCCGAGACGTTCGTCGACGAGGACGACGTCGTCGCGCGCGCCCGCGCCCGGGGCGACGAGCTGGGCTGCCGTGGGGTGCGGCCCGGCGTCGGCACCGTGCTCCGCCTGGTCGCGGCCGCCGGTTCCGCGCGGTCCGTGGTGGAGATCGGCACGGGCGCCGGCGTCTCCGGCGTCCACCTGCTGCGCGGGATGCCGGCGGACGGTGTCCTCACCACGATCGACCTCGAGGCCGAGAACCAGCGCGCCGCCCGGGAGGCGTTCGGCGAGGCGGGCTTCCGTCCCAACCGGACCCGGCTCATCACCGGTCGCGCCCTCGACGTGCTGCCGCGGCTGACCGACCGGGCCTACGACCTGGTGCTCCTGGACGCCGAGACCACCGAGTACGACGCCTACGTCGACCAGGCGCTGCGGCTGCTGCGCCGCGGCGGGGTGCTCGCCGTCACGGACGCACTCTGGCGGGGCAAGGTCGCCGACCCGGCGCAGCGCGACCGCGCGACGACGACGATGCGCGAGGTCGTCAAGCGGATCCGGGACGACGACCGGCTGATGCCCGCCCTGCTGCCCGTCGGCGACGGCCTGCTGCTCGCGGTCCTGCGGTGAACGGAGGCTGACGTGCCGCCCTCGCGTCGCCTGCTCCGCGGCGCCGAGCGGCTGCAGCACCTCGTGGGCGCGCGGCTGCTCGTGGGCGTCACCCTGCGCGGGCCCGACGGCGCCCTCGTCAGCCGGGAGGAGTTCTGCGGGCGGGTGCTGGACGTCGCCGACGGAGTGGTGGTCGTCGAGCGACCGCACGCGCCGGCCGAGCCCGCCGTGCTGCCCGCCGATCCGGACGGCTACCAGAAGGCGCCCCCCGGGCGGTACGTCCTCGCCACGACCGGCGAGGCGGTCGTCGACCCGGACTACGTGACCACCTGGGAGGTCGTCACCGACGGCTGACTACGGGAGCGACTCCAGCCAGCGCAGGAGCAGCCGGGCGCCGTAGCCGGTCGCGCCCTTGGGGACCTCGTGCTCGTCCTTGTCGGAACGCGCGGGGCCGGCGATGTCAAGGTGCGCCCACGGGCGCCCGGCCGCGAACTCCCGCAGGAACAGTGCCGCCGTGATGGACCCCGCGCCGTGGCCGGGCTCGGTCACGGCCTGCCGGAGATCGGCCACGTCGGAGTCGACGGCGGTCCGGTAGTCCTCGACGAGCGGCATCCGCCAGGCTCGCTCGCCGGACGTCGCCGCCGCCTCGGTCAGCTGCGCCGCGAGGGCGTCGTCGGTGCTGTAGAGGGCGGCGTGACGGCGGCCGAGTCCCAGCGACGCCGCGCCGGTCAGGGTGGCGACGTCGACGAGGACGGCGGG
>DASQJO010000227.1:0-3298 GCA_035630955.1 Kineosporiaceae bacterium | reverse complement strand
GATGCCGAACGGGATGGTGACGACGAGCAGGCACGCCACAACCCCCGCGAGCAGGTACGCCGGTGCCAGCACCCAGCCGTGCAGCACGAACCACAGGATGTCGAGTACCAGCCGGATCGCGTCCGTGTCAGGGCTGACGTTGGATGACCACCGCGGTTCCCGCGCCGACCGGCCGGGCGGGTGCGGACCCTGCCCGGCCGGGGCACGAGGCCGGGGACGCCGGCGGCGAGGGCGCGCCGGTCACCGACTCCAGGGCTTGAGGACGATCTTGCCCGTTGCCTCCCGGTTCTCCAGCATGCGGTGCGCATCGGCGACCCGCTCCAGGGGCAGGACCGTGATGGGCACCTTGACCCGGCCGGTGGCGACGTACCCGACGAGCGTGGTGAGGGCCCGGACCGCGGCCTCGGGCCGGAGCCCGAAGAAGAACCCGACGCCGAATGAGTGCAGCGACTGATTCAACATCTGCACGTGGAAGAAGGACTCGCTCGTGGCGGCGTCGAGGGTGAGCGGGCGCCGGCCGGGCACACCGAGAACGACGACGCGCCCGAACGGGGCGAGCGCGCCGAGCGCCTGCCGGATCGTCTCGTCGCCGCCCATCTGCAGGACCAGGTCGGCGCCCTGGCCGCCGGTCAGCTCGCGGACGGCGTCGTCCCAGCCCGGCTGCGTGTAGTCGACGACGTGGTCCGCGCCGGAGGCGAGCGCCGCCTCGCGACGCGCGGCGGTGCTGGCGGCGCCGATCACCGTGGCGCCGAGGAGCTTGGCGATCTGGACGGCGTACGCGCCGACGCCGCCGGCGGCGCCCTCGATCAGCACGGTCTGCCCGGCCTGCAGGCTGCCCGACGTCGGTGAGAGCGAGCATCGCGGTGGCGCCGGCGACGCGCACCGTCGCGGCGAGCACGAAGGCCCACTCGCGACGGTGCGCGTCCGCCAGTGCCTCGGCGACCGCACCGAGCGTCGCTGTCAGCGACCGCTGGCGGCCGGGTTGTCCAAGACCGGCCGGACCTCGACCCCGCCGAACGAGGCGGGCGCGAGCTTGCCGATCTCGAGGGCGTGGTCGAGGTTGCGCGCCTCGACGACGTAGTACCCGAGGAGCGCCTCCTTGGACTCGACGAACGGCCCGTCGGTGATCTTGCCGGACCGGATCGACTTGGCGGTGTTCGTCGGCTGCAGTGCCTCGCCGCCGACGATCTGGCCGCCGACGTCGGGGACGGCCTTGGTGAACGCGCCGTGCGCGTCGACGAGCGACTGCCAGCCTTCGGGCGTCATGGTGGCGTAGTCGGCCTCGCGCTCGTGGATGAGGATCATGTACTTGCTCATGAGGAGTGCTCCTGTGGTCGTCCTGGAGGCGGCGCGACGTCCGCGCCGTCACCTCCTCGACGCGGCCGGCGGCCCCGGGAGGACACCTCGCCGGAACGTTTCGGCGAGAATTTGTCTGCGGCGGATGTCCTCCCGGGGGCGTCCGCCGCGTCGGGAGGTTGAGCGGCCCCGACCGGGGGCCGGATGCTGGGAGGACCCGTGAAGTACCTGCTGCTGGTTGCCAACGCCCCCGACGCGTGGGACGACACCGACGCGCGCCCCGCCGAGGGCGTCGACGACGGCGTGATCACCGACTGGGCCGCGTACACGCGGGCCCTGCACGAGGCCGGCGTCCTCGTCGGCGGGCAAGCCACGCACACCCCGGACACCGCAACGTCGGTGCAGGTGCGGCAGGGCCGCCGCCTGCTCGTCGACGGGCCGTTCGCGGACACCAAGGAGCACCTCATCGGCTACTACGTCATCGAGGTGCCGGACCTCGACACGGCTCTGGACTGGGCCGCGCGGGTGCCCAACGCCCGCACCGGGACGATCGAGGTGCGGCCCCTGCAGGAGGGGTCGGACGCGGCGACGGTGCTCGCCACCGGCCGGGCGCCCGGCTCTGCATGACCGACGGCGTCGACGCCGACGCCGACGCCGGCGCCGCGCTGCAGCGGGCGTGGCGGGAGGAGCGGGCGGCCGTCCTGGCGACGGTCGCCCGCCGCCTCGGCGACCTGCAGAAGGCCGAGGACGCCGTGCAGGAGGCCTTCGCGGCCGCCGCCGTCCGGTGGCCCGCGCAGGGCGTTCCCGACCGCCCCGCGGCCTGGCTCACCACCGCGGCCTGGCGCAAGGCCCTGGACGCCCTGCGGGCCGACCGTTTCCCGGTCCCCGCGCGCGCGCCGGACCCGCAGGACCCGCCGGAGGCCGCCGTGACCGATCCCGAGCCCGGCCTCGACGTCGTCGCCGCCGAGGACGACGTCCTGTCCCTGATCCTGACCTGCTGCAACCCCGCCCTGGCCCCGGAGGCGCAGGTCGCGTTGACCCTGCGGCACGTCGCCGGCCTCACCGACCGGCAGATCGCCGCCCGCTTCCTCGTGCCCGAGGCGACCCTGACCAAGCGGCTCGTGCGGGCCCGCGGCAAGATCCGCGACGCCCGGATCTCGTTCGAGCTGCCCGACCGGACGCGGCTCGAGGAGCGGCTGGTCGAGGTCCGCGCGGTGGTCTACCTGATCTTCACCGAGGGCTACCTCGCGAGCGGGGACGAGCCCTCGGTGCGCGCCGACCTCTGCGACGAGGCGATCTGGCTGGCCCGCCAGCTGCACCGGCTCGGCCCGGACCCGGAGACCACGGGCCTGCTCGCGCTGCTGCTCCTGCAGAACGCGCGGGCCGCGGCCCGCCGGGACGCCGACGGCCACCTGGTGCCGTACGACGAGCAGGACCGCACGCTCTGGGACGCCGACGCCGTCGAGCAGGCCAAGCAGCTGCTGGCCACGACCGGGGCCGCGCCGCCCGGGCCCTACCAGCTGCAGGCGGCGATCGCCCTGCTGCACGCGACGGCCCCGACGCCCGGGCAGGTGAACTGGACCGTGATCGCGCAGCTGTACGACGCCCTCGCCCGGGTCGAGCCCTCACCGGTCGTCGAGGTCAACCGGGCCTTGGCGGTCGGCCGCGCCCGCGGCGCCCAGCACGGCCTCGCCGCCCTGCGGCCCGCGCTCGACGACCCGCGGCTGGCGGCGTACGTGCCGCTGCACGCCGCCCACGCCGAGCTGCTCGAACGCGCCGGCGATCCCGCCGCCGCCGCGGCCTGGGAGCGGGCCGCCGCCCTCGCCGGCGACCCGGAGCAGCGGGCGCACCTGACCCGCCGCGCCGTCAGGGCCGCGCCGGGACCGGCCGGAACCACAGGTTGACCGCGTGCGGGAGCGTCTCGACGCGGACCCGCTCGAGGCTCGCCTCCCGCCCGCCTGGCACGTGGAAAAACGACGTCCCGTCCCCGAGGAGGACCGGC
>DASQJO010000226.1:0-6153 GCA_035630955.1 Kineosporiaceae bacterium | reverse complement strand
CGAGACGGCCCCGACGGCGACGAGGAGCGGACGTGCAGCTGGCCAGACTGGGCGACGCCGGGAGCGAGCGCCCGTTCGTGCGGGTCGGTGAGGACGCCTTCGTCGACGTCTCGGACGTCGTGGGTGACTTCGACGAGGCCTTCTTCGGCGCCGGCGGACCCGCGCAGCTGACGAACGTCGTCGCCGAGCGCGCGTCCGCCGGCCGGACGCAACCGCGTGAGGGCCGCCGCTTCGGCGCGCCGATCGCCCGGCCGCACCAGATCCTGTGCATCGGCCTCAACTACTCCGACCACGCGGCCGAGACCGGGCAGCCCGTCCCCGAGGAACCCATCCTCTTCACCAAGTCGCCGAACACGCTGGTCGGCCCCGAGGACGACGTCCGGATGCCGCGCGGGGCCACGAAGCTGGACTGGGAGGTCGAGCTCGGCGTCGTCGTCGGGCGCCGGTGCCGCTACCTGGCGGACGAGGCAGAGGCGCGCGCCTCCATCGCGGGCTACGTCGTCGTGAACGACGTCAGCGAGCGCGCCTTCCAGGCCGAGCGGTCGGGCCAGTGGAGCAAGGGCAAGTCCGCGGAGACCTTCAACCCCTGCGGGCCCTTCCTGGTGACGCCGGACGAGATCCGCGACGTCCGCGACCTGGGCCTGTGGCTCGACGTCAACGGGGTGCGCCGGCAGACCGGCTCGACCAGCACCATGATCTTCGGACCCGAGTTCATCGTGCACTACCTCAGCCAGTTCCTGGTGATCGAGCCGGGTGACCTCGTCGACACGGGGACCCCGCCGGGGGTCGGCATGGGTCTGCGGCCGCCGGTGTGGCTGCAGCCGGGCGACGTGATGGAGCTCGGCATCGACGGTCTCGGACGGCAGCGGCAACGGGTCGTCCCCGCACCCTGACCGGCCCTCGTGGGGCAGGCATGACGCGCCCGGCGTCGGGCATCGACGGTCGGTGACCGTGCAGCTCTCCGGCGGACGTGCCGCCGACCGCGTCCCCGTCCGCACCATCCTCGCCACCATCGGCCTCGTGCTCGCGACCGTCGCGCTGCTGTGGGTGGTCGTCGAGGTCCGGCGGGTTCTGACGTGGATCGTCGTGGCGGCCTTCTTCGCCGTCGCGCTCACCCCGCTCGTCGACTGGGTGCAGCGGCGGGCCGTTCACCGGCGCTCCATGGCAACGCTGCTCGTGTTCCTGGCCGTGCTCCTCGCGTTGGGCGGCCTGATCGCCGCGTTCGCCGTCCCGCTGGCCAAGGAGGGTGCCCAGCTCGCCGGTCAACTGCCGCAGCTCGTGGAGGACGCCCGCAACGGCCGCGGGCCGGTCGGCCAGCTCCTCGACCGCACGAACGCCCTGCAATACGTGCAGCAGCACCAGACGCAGATCCGCTCGTTCGCGAGTGGGCTGACGACGCCGGCCACCGGCGTGCTGCGCGGCATCGCGACCGGTATCGCCGGCACCCTCACGATCTTCGTACTCGCCTACCTCATGGTGCTGGAGGCCCCGAAGATCATCGGCGGCACGGTGGCGTTGCTGCCCGAGCAGCGGCAGCAACGGGTGCGCCGAGTCGCCGCCGACTGTGCCCGGTCGATCACCGGCTACATCTCCGGCAACCTGCTCATCAGTGTCATCTGCGGCGTGCTGACCTACGTCGCGCTCAAGGTCGCGGGGGTTCCTTTCGCCGGGCTGATCTCCCTGTTCGTGGCCATCGCCGACCTCATCCCGCTGATCGGCGCGACGCTCGGTGCCGTGGTCGCGGTCGTCGCCGCCTTCGTGCACTCCGTACCGGCGGGCATCGCGATCATCGTCTTCTTCGTCGTCTATCAGCAGCTGGAGAACCACCTGCTGCAGCCGCTGATCCTCTCCCGCACGGTCGACCTGAACCCGCTGACCGTGCTGGTGGCGATCCTCGTGGCCGTCGAGCTCGCGGGGATCCTCGGGGCGCTGCTGGCCATCCCCGTCGTCGGGATGATCCAGGTCGTCGTCCGCGACATCTGGGACAACCGGCGCGGCCGCCCGAAGGACGAGCCGACGGTCGGCGAGGAGGAGCATCCCGCCGACGGCGGTCCGCTCGACGGCGGCGGCCCGGTGGCGGGAACGGCGACGCCGCTGCCGATCGACGCCCGCGGCTAACGGCGGCGCGCCCAGCCCCCGCCGACCTGCCAACGCAGGGCACGGGTCGGCGCGTCGTCGAGCTCCAGGAGCAGGCGATCCCCACTCCCACGAGAGCCGGCGAGCACCGGCTCCCAGGCGGCCACCCGCTCGGTCGCGGTGAGGACGAACCCCGCGGGGTCGTGGCTCTCGCCCACGGGCGTCACCCGGACGCTGACCGGACGGCGGTCGCCGTCCTTGGTCCGCCACGTCCAGTCCTGGGCGGTCGGCAGACCCGAGCGCGCCAGCTCCAGGAGCGGGTCGGCACCGACCGGGACGCCGAGCTCGGCGGCCGCGGCGTCGAGGTCGTCTTCGTCCGAGAGCCGGGTCGTCGGGAGGCCCACGAGCTCGCCGGTGCGGTACCCCAGCAGCTTCTGCGCGGCCCGGTTGGTCGCCGTGATGCGGCCGCGTGCGTCGGTGACGAGCAGCGCCGCCTCCTTGACACCGGCGAGCAGAGCGTTCGCGAGGTCCTGCCGCTCGTGGGCGCGAGCGGCGAAGCGCTGCACCCGGGTGTCGCTCTCCTGCCGGTGCGTCAGGTCGCGGACGGTGGCGGCGACGAGCAGCCCGCGCCGCGTGTGCAGCGGCGTGACCCAGACGGTGGCCGGGAACCGGGTCCCGTCGAGGCGCAGCGCGGCGAGGTCCGTCCCCTCACCGGCGGGACCGGCGGTGAGGTCCCCGGCCGCGCGCCGGTCGGTCAGGGCCGAGACGACGGCGGCCAGCTGCGGTACGAGCAGGTCGGCCGGCTGGCCGGCGAGCACGGTCGTGGGAGCGGCGAAGACCTCCGCGGCCATCGCGTTGGCGTACGCGACGACGCCGTCCGAGGCGACGAGCAGGACGGCGTCCCCCGACGCGTCGAGGATGCTCAGCGCCTGCTCCCCCCGCAGAGCGGCCACGATGCGCTCCGGGCGGTCGCGGCGGCGGCGTTCCTCCGGGCGGTCGAGCTCGGCGTCGCCGGGCCGGCGTCCTCGCATGACAGTCCCTCCCCCACGTCCTCGAGCCGTTCGTCCCCTGAGACTACAAGAAGTAGTCGCACGACAGCGGAGCGTGCCCTCATGGATGGACCGGACGGAGGATGCGATCAGCGGGGCACGCGCAGCGCCCACATGGCCACCGCGGTGGCGGCGGCGACGTTGAGCGAGTCGACGCCGCCGCGCATCGGGATCCGGACGGCGAGGTCCGCGGCGGCGACCGTCGCCGGCGACAGGCCGTCCCCCTCGGTGCCGAGGACGAGCGCGAGGCGCTGCGGGGGGTCGGCGGCGAGCGCGTCGAGCGGGACCGCGTCCGGCCGCAGCGCCATGGCCGCCACGGTGAAGCCGAGCTCGTGCAGGGTCGCGACGGACCCGGGCCACGGGTCGATCCGCGTCCACGGCACCTGGAAGACCGTGCCCATCGAGACCCGCACGGCGCGGCGGTACAGCGGGTCCGCGCACCGCGGGGTGACCAGGACGGCGTCCGCCCCGAGCCCGGCCACGGAACGGAAGGCGGCGCCGACGTTCGTGTGGTCGACGACGTCCTCGAGGACGACGACCCGGCGCCCGTCGGCGAGGAGCTGTTCCGGGTCGGGCAGCGGCGGCCGGTGCATCGAGGCGATCGCGCCGCGGTGGACGTTGAACCCGGTGATCGACTCCAGGACGTCCGGAGCGCCCGCGTAGACCGGAGCGCCGGCGGCCTCGACGCGCTCGACGAGCGGCTCGAGCGGCTCGAGCCACCGATCGGTCAGCAGGAGGGAACGCGGCCGGTGCCCGGCGTCCAGGGCGCGCCGGATCACCTTGTCGCTCTCGGCGAGGTAGAGACCGAGCTCCGGCTCGCGACGGGACCGCAGCGCGACGTCGGTCAGCCCGACGTAGTCGGCGAGGCGCTCGTCGTCGACCCGCTGGACCCGCTGCACCGTCACGCGGCGACCAGCCGGACGATCGCGACCACGCCGACGAACGCCACGACCGACCGGAGCACCACCGGCGGCAGCGCCCGTCCGACCCGCGCGCCGAAGGCGCCGCCGAGCAGCGACCCCGCGGAGACGAGCCCGACGATCGCCCAGTCGACGGCGCTCGGGCGCACGACGACGAACGTCACGGCGGCGACGAAGTTCACCACGAGCGCGAGCGCGTTCTTGATGCCGTTGATCACCTGCAGGTCCTCGGGGAGAACTGCGCCGAGGATCCCCATGAGGAGCACGCCCTGTGCGGCCCCGAAGTACCCGCCGTAGACCCCGGCGAGCAGCGTCCCGGCGGCCGCGGGGGCGCCGATGCGGTCGCCCGCTCCCCCGGCGACCGCCCGGCGGTGCTGGACGGCGGCCGCGAGCCGGGGCTGCACGAGGACGAGGACCACCGAGATCCCGATGAGCACGGGCACGATCGCCTCGAACGCGGCGGGAGGCAGGCGCAGCAGCAGCACCGCACCGATCACGGCACCGACCAGCGAGAGCGGCGCCAGCCGCGCGAGCCGGTGCTCCTGCCCGCGCAGCTCGCGGCGGTAACCCCAGGTCGCGGTGACGCCGCCCGCGACCAGGCCGATGTTGTTCGACACGTTGGCCGTGACCGGGGGGACGCCGAGCGCCAGCAGCGTCGGAAAGGTGATCAGGGTCCCGGAGCCGACGACGGCGTTGATCATGCCCGCGCCGACGCCGGCCCCGAGCACCGCCAGCGCCTCCCACGGACTCACCGGCCGACCATACCCAGCGCTACGGTGCGGCAGTCCCGCGCGCCCGCTCCTGGTCGATCACGGCGTCGAGGTCGGCGAGCCGGTCCAGGCCGCGCAGCGCCTGGGCCATCCGCGGGTTGCCCTCGAGCCGCGGGCGCACCCGGGCGAGGAAGGCCCAATAGCCCGCCGTGAAGGGGCAGGCGCGCTCGCCGACGCGGACCTTGGGGTCGTAGGCGCAGCCGCCGCAGTAGTCGCTCATCCGGTTGATGTAGGCGCCGCCGCCGGCGTACGGCTTGGTTGCCATGAAG
This sequence comes from Kineosporiaceae bacterium, assembly GCA_035630955.1. Classification (GTDB taxonomy): domain Bacteria; phylum Actinomycetota; class Actinomycetes; order Actinomycetales; family Kineosporiaceae; genus DATKNA01. The sequence continues at coordinate 1,069 of DASQJO010000226.1, read as the reverse complement.
CCTCCGTCGGCGTGCTGGGACATGCCGACGACGTTCGGCAGCATGACCCAGTCGTAGCCGTCCACGAAGCTGCGCTGGAACCAGTCGGAGAGCTCCGCCGGGTCGTAGCCGCGCTGCAGCGCCCAGTTGCCGAGCACCATGAGCCGCTGGATGTGGTGGGTCCAGCCGTCCTCGCGGACGGCGCGCAGCACGTGGGCGAGACAGTTGGCGCCGACCTCGCCGTCCGGGTCGAGCTCGGCGAACCAGCGCGGCAGCGGCTCGTGGGCACCGAGGGCGGACGCCTGCCGGTACTCCTCGCCGGTGTGCCAGTACACGTGCCACACGTACTCGCGCCACCCGACCACCTGCCGCAGGAAGCCCTCGACGCTGGACAGCCTCGCCGTCCCCTCGGTGTGCGCGCGGACGACGCGCTGCGCGATCTCCAGCGGGTGGAGCAGACCGAGGTTGATCGCGGGCGAGAGGACCGAGTGCGACAGCCACCGGTCCTGCTCGAGCATGGCGTCCTCGTGCGGGCCGAAGCCGTCGAGCCGGTGCTCGACGAACCACTCCAGCGCCGTCACCGCCTCCGCTCTCGTGACGGCGTAACGGCGCGGCCCGTCCTCGCCGACGAACTCGACGTCGTGATCGCGCTGCCAGCGGTCCAGCTCGTCGCGCACCTCGGCGTCCAGATCGTCCTCGTCCGGCCACCACGGGTCCGGGACGCCGGTGGCGTCGGCGAGGCGACGGACCCTCCGCGGCGGCGGCTGCCGGTTCTCCTGGTCGTAGTTCCAGCGGCCGCCGACCGGTTCGCCGTTCTCGTCGAGGAGCAGGTCGTGGAGGCGGCGGACGTCGCGGTAGAAGTCCTCGAGCAGCAGCCGCCGGCGGCCGTCCGCCCAGCGCTCGAACTGGCTCCGCCGGAGCACGTAGCCGCGCTCCGGCAGCACCTCGACGACCCCGTCCGCCTGCAGCCGCCGGACGAAGTCCCGGGCCGGGCGCGAGGTCGGGTCGCACACCGTGATCCGTTCGTCGATGCCGTCGAGGGCCTCGCGGTAGGTCTCCGTCGTGCGGTGGATCGCGGCGTCGCCGAGCT
>DASQJO010000225.1:0-14451 GCA_035630955.1 Kineosporiaceae bacterium | reverse complement strand
CGACGGCAGCCGGATCGCGTCGTTCTACTCCGAGAACCGCAAGGTCGTGCCGCTGTCGCAGATGTCGCCGTGGGCGCGCAAGGCGATCGTGGCCATCGAGGACGCCCGGTTCTACGACCACGGCGCCGTCGACCCGCGGGGTGTCGTCCGGGCCGCCGTCAACAACCTCACCGGCGGCGGCACCCAGGGCGCCTCCACCCTCACGCAGCAGTACGTGAAGAACCTGCTCGTCGAGCAGGCGCTGGCCAGTGGTGACAAGGCGGCCATCCAGGCGGCCACCGCGCCCACGCTGAGCCGGAAGATCCGCGAGGTGCGCCTCGCGCTCGGCGTCGAACAACAGCTGAGCAAGGACCAGATCCTCGCCGGCTACCTCAACATCGTGTACTTCGGCCAGCAGTCCTATGGCATCGAGGCCGCCGCGCAGCGGTACTTCGGCGTGCACGCCACCCGGCTCACGCTGCCGCAGGCCGCGCTGCTCGCGGGCATGGTCCAGGAGCCGGTCAACGACGACCCGGTCACGCACCCCAAGGCCGCCAAGGCACGGCGCGACGTCGTGCTCAAGGCCATGCTCGACGAGAAGATGATCACGTCGGCGCAGTACAGGGCCGCAGTGAGGACGCCGATCAGGATCACCGGCAAGCCGCTCGCCAACGGCTGCACGGGCGCCGGCCGGAACGGCTTCTTCTGCGAGGCCGTCGTCCGCTCGATCCAGACCGACCCGCAGTTCGCCGCGCTCGGCGCGACCCCCGCCCAGCGGCTGAACGCCATCTCGCGCGGCGGGCTCGTCCTGCGCAGCACCCTCGACCGCGCCGCGCAGGCCGGCGCCGTCGAGGCGGTCGACGCGCGCGTCCCGGTGCGCGACCGCAGCGGTCTCGCCGCGGCCGCCGTCACCGTGGAGCCGGGCACGGGCAAGGTGCTCGCGATGGCGCAGAACCGCACCTACTCCATCTCCGCCGGCAGGGGCCGGACGTCGGTCAACTACGCGACCGACGCCTCGCTGGGCGGCGCCACCGGCTTCCAGACCGGCTCGTCGTTCAAGCCCTTCACGCTCGCCACCTGGCTGGCACGGGGCCGCTCCCTCGACGACACCGTGGACGCCACGCCGCGGGCCTACCCCTTCGACGACTTCACCGCCTGCGGCAACCGCCTCCAGGGCACGCAGCCGTACAGCCCGGGCAACTCCGAGGGCTCGGAGACGGGCGAGATGTCCGTGCAGCGGGCGACCACCGACTCGGTGAACACGGCCTACGTCGCGATGGAGTCGCAGCTCGACCTCTGCGACATCGCGGGCACCGCCGAGAGCCTGGGCGTCCACCTCGCGTCGCCGCAGCAGGAGTGCTCCCCGACCCAGCCGGCGACGACGAAGCTGCCGACCTGCCTGCCGTCACTGACCCTCGGCGTCGCGACGATCTCGCCGCTCACGATGGCGGCGGCCTACGGCGGTTTCGCGTCCGGCGGCACGTACTGCCCGCCGGTGCTGGTGACGGCGATCGACCGCCGCTCCACCGACGGGTCGCCGACGACCACGGCCGTCCCGCTGAGGACGCCGCAGTGCCGGGAGGCGCTGAGCGCCGACGTGGCGTCCGGCGTGAACGAGGCGCTCGGCCACGTGCTCACGGAGGGGACGGCGGCGAGCGTCGGCCCGCTCTCGGACTGGCCGTCCGCCGGCAAGACCGGCACGACGGACGGACCGTACGACACCTGGTTCGTGGGCTACACCGCGCAGCGCTCGACCGCCGTCTGGGTCGGCGACCCCGGCTCGTCCGACGGTCGGCGGGTGCTGCGGAACGTCGAGGTCGGCGGCCGGTACTACGGCATCGTCTACGGCGCGAGCATCGCCGCGCCCATCTGGAAGGACCTCATGACGACGGCCCAGCAGGGCCTGCCCTCCGAGCCCCTCCCCTAATGCCCGCAACGCCTCTCCGAAAAGCTCCACGCGATGAGCTACAGCCGGGGGAAGCGGTGCGTCGTCCCCTCGCCCTGCTCGAGCAGCGTCGCCGCGGGGCCGACGACGAGCGGGTCGGGGACGCCGACGACCTGGTGGTCCTTGTCCTCGTAGGGGAAGCGGCTCAGCACGTGCCGCATGGCCTCCAGCCGGGCGCGCTTCTTGTCGTTGCTCTTGACGACCGTCCACGGCGCGTCCGCGGTGTCGGTGTAGAAGAACATCGCCTCCTTGGCCTCGGTGTAGTCGTCCCACTTGTCGAGGCTCGCGAGGTCCATCGGCGAGAGCTTCCACTGCCGCACGGGGTCGACCTGGCGGATGACGAACCGCGTGCGCTGCTCCGCGCGCGACACCGAGAACCACAGCTTGATCAACCGGATCCCGGACCGGACGAGCATGCGTTCCAGGTCCGGCGCCTGGCGCATGAACTCCAGGTAGTCGGGCGAGTCGACGAATCCCATGACGCGCTCGACGCCCGCCCGGTTGTACCAGGACCGGTCGAACAGGACGATCTCCCCCGCGCTGGGGAGGTGTGCGACGTAGCGCTGGAAGTACCACTCCGTCCGCTCGCGCTCGCTCGGCTTCTCCAGCGCGACCACGCGGGCCCCGCGCGGGTTGAGGTGCTCCATGAATCGCTTGATGGTGCCGCCCTTGCCTGCGGCGTCCCTGCCCTCGAAAAGGATGACGATCCTCTCGCCGCTGGCCTTCACCCAGTTCTGCAGTTTGAGGAGCTCGATCTGCAGGAGCCGCTTCTCGGGCTCGTACACTTCGCGCGCGAGCCGCGTCTCGTACGGGTAGCCCTGGCGCCAGGTGTCGACCGGCCGTCCGTCGCGGAAGCGCAACACCGGGTCGTCGTCGTCGGTGTCCTCGACGACGAGGTCTCGGACGTCCACCGGGCCACTGCTGAGCTCGGCGAGGTCGCCGGCCAGGTCGTCGGCGAGGTCTCCCGGCTCCAGGGCCTGGTCCAGCGGGATGACCTGGACCTCGTCCAGCTTGTCCTGCAGGTCGTCGGCCATGCTCACTCCCCGGGCACCGCGCCGCTCGTCCCCAGCACGCTAACCCGGAGCCGCAGCGCCCGCCGGGCCGCGCGCCCCCGAGGGCCGGGGCATCAGCGACGGGCGACGTCCACGACGACGTGCCGGACGGCGTGGTCGCCGGTCACGAACACCCGGAACGGAAGGCGCCGGACGACGCCGACCGCGACGGTCGTGACGCCCTCGAAGGTGCCGGCGAAGCGGACGTCCCGGACCACGGCCAGCCCACCGAGCGTCCCCGGCGGGACGAGGCTCGCACCGATCGCCGGCACCCGCCGGTAGGGCTGGTGCCCGCTCGCCCCGGCGCCGAGCCACGGCGCGCGGACGACGACCTGCAGGGCCGCGTGCCCGGACACCGCGACGGGGCGCCCGGCCGGGTCGGAGAGCACCGCGCGCACGTACCGCACGGTCGCGTCGACCGGCGCGCTGCCGTTGACGTCGAGGACGATCCGGTCGAAGCACGCGTGCCGGCCCGCCCGGACCAGATAGACCTCGGCGCCGGACATGCGCGTCCCGGTGCTCCTCGCCCCGGTCCCCCAGGCCGTGGCGCAGCGCGCCGCGGTGGCACCGGCGGTCGGCGTAGCAGTCGCGGCGACCGGCGACGCGGCGCCCGGCCCGGCGGCCGACGACGCCGACAAGGACGACGCTGACGAGGACGACGCCGGCGGGGACGACGGACCCTGCTGCCCGCACGCGCTGAGCGCGACCGTGGCGGTCAGCGCGGCGGCGAGCGCCGCCCCGCTGACGATCCTGCGTGGAACTCCCATGACCGGCTCCTTCGTCCGCCCCGTGCTCCTAGGACGCCGCACGCGATCAACCGGTTGACATCGGCGGTCACGGGGTACGAGGAGATCCACCGCTACGGAGGAGGTGGGCGGTGCAGAACCCCGTCGAACGGCCGCTGCGCGCGCTGGACGCTTGGCAGCAGCGCCACACCGTCCCCGCGATCATCGTCGCCGTCGTCAAGAAGTACTCCGACGACGCCGCCGGGAACTCCGTCGCCCTCCTCACGTACTACGCCTTCGTGTCGACGTTCCCGCTGCTGCTGGTCCTGGTCACCGTCAGCGAGATCGTCCTGGGCAGCCACCCCGAGCTCCAGAAGCGGCTCCTCGACACCGCGCTGTCCGAGTTCCCGGTGGTCGGGCCGACGCTGCAGCAGTCGGTCCGGACGCCGACCGGCACGGGCTTCGCGCTGGTCGTCGGTCTCGTCCTCGCCGTCTGGGGAGGCAACGGGCTCGCCGGCGCCGTCCAGTCCGTCCTCAACCGGCTGTGGCTCGTCGAGAAGCGGCACTGGCCGGGCTTCCCGTGGAACTACCTGCGCAGCTTCGCGCTGCTGATGCTCCTCGGTCTCGGCGTCGTGCTCAGCGCGCTGATGGCCGCGTTCGCGGGCGCCGGCGCGCTGCTCGGTCTGTCGGGCACCGGGGTCCACCTGCTGTCGGTCGTGCTCACGACGGTCGTGTACTGCGGGCTGTTCCTCCTCGGGTTCCGGCTCGCCGTCTCGACGCAGGTCCGCACCCGCGAGCTCCTGCTCGGCGCGATCCTCTCCGGCATCGCGTGGCAGGTGCTCCTCACGGTCGGCGGCACGTTGGCCGCCAGCCACCTCTACCGCAGCCGTGAGGCCACCGGCGTCTTCGCGATCGTCCTCGGCCTGCTCGCGTGGTTCGCGCTGCAGGCCACCGTGACGGTGTTCGTCGTCGAGCTCGACGTGGTCCGGGCGCGGCGGATGTGGCCGCGGTCGCTCACCCAGCCGCCGCTCACGGACGCCGACGAGGACTACCTGCGCGCGTCGGCGCAGGCGGAGTCGCGGCGGCCGGAGCAGCGGGTCGACGTCGAGTTCGACCGCTCGGCCGAGGGTTAGGGCGTGTCCCGGATCCACCCCGGCCGGGTCCGGGTGAGCTCGACGAAGGCGTGGCGTTCGACGAAGGCGATCAGCGCGGTCTCGTCCGGCGTCGCGTAGCTCAGCAGCCGGTCGACGTGCCCGAGCCGCAACCAGGCGGCCGCGTGCGCGAGCAGCCACGTGCCGACGCCCCGGCGCCGATGGCCGTCGGCCACGGAGAGGTTGCCGATGTCCGCCAGCCCACCGAGCCGGGGGTGACGTTCGGTGCCGTCGAGCACCTCGACCTCGAGGAGGCCGACGCGCTCCCCGTCGAGGGCCGCCGTGAAGCGGACGCCGTTGACGCCGACACTGCGCGCCACCGTGAGTCCGTCGAGCGGCGGCCCGCCGGGCGCCGGGATCCGGTCGAGATCAGCGACGTGGACGATCTGGACGCCGTCGTCGGGCGGAGCGAACCCCGCCTCCGTGTAGAGCCTCTCGACGTGTGGCCACTGCGCCGGGACGCCGTAGACGCCGGGAACCGGCAGCGCGCCGTCCGCACCGACCCGGCGGACCTGCCAGACGGTCATCTGCTGCAGGCAGGCCGCCACGAGGGCGCGGGCGGCGTCCCACCCGTCGTGCCAGAACGGGTTGCCCGCCGGCGCCTCCGGCCGGAACAGCAGCCAGCGGATCTCGCCGTCGCCGCGGTAGCCGGGGCCGACGTCGGGGTCGTCGCGGTATCGGACGACGAGCGCCGCGGCCGCGATCCCGCCGTCCTGCTCGGCGACGAGGGCCCGGCGCTCGGCGACCCACGGGTCGACGATCACCTCGCCGGGCTCGCGCTCGAACTGGCTGAGGACGGCGTTGACGGACGCCGCCACGCCCGGGACGACGGCGGCGGCGTGGGCGTTGACGAGCGCCGTGACCTGATCGCGGTCGGCGCGGCGGAAAGGGCGGATCTGTACGGCGGGCACGGGTGACCTCCTCGGGCGGGTGTTCAGCGAGGAAGCCGCCACCGGTGCGGCACGGCCGCAGCGTATCGCGGCGGCCGGATGCGCCGGGCCGCGCGGCGGCGGACGATGACGAGGTGGACGAGCGGACGCCCGCCGGCGAGGTGCTCGACCTCGGCGTGCTCGGCGAGCTGGACGACGGCCCGGACGAGCCGGCGCCGCGGCGCGCCCTCTCGCGGCGCGGCCTCCTGCTCGGCGGCGGCGGCGTCGCGCTCGCCGGCCTCGGCGCCGTCGCCGTCCGGACCGCGCAGCCACCGCCGCCCCCGCCGCCGCCCGGGCCTGTGACCCGCAGCCGGCTCGCCCGACCCGTCGCCGGCGTCCCGCGCGAGTGGCAGCTCTTCGGGGTCGGCACGGACGTCGTCGTCCGGCTCGACCTCGCGACGTCACAGGTGACGCGCACACGCATCCCACCGCTCGGCAGCAGCCAGGTCTTCCTCGTCCCGGGCCGCCGGCGGCTCGTCGTCCGGCCGATCGACACCCCTACCGGGTGGCTGATCCGGGACGACGAACCGGTGGCGGCCCTCCCGTCGTCCCTGGCCGGCGTCGGCCCCGTGCTGCCCGGGCCGGACCTCGACCACGTGTGGATCGAGACCCGCGACCGCGGCCGGCCGTCGATGGCGCTGGTGAACGCCGACGGGTGGGGCTCGCTGCCCCTCGTCGTCCCCGTCCCGGAGTTCGCCACCGTCGGGCCCCTCACCGACGGCGCGGGCGGCCTGCTCTTCGAGGGCGTCGGCGGCTTGTTCCGGATCGACCCGGCGGGGCACCTGACGCTGAGCAACGCCATCGTGCTCGCCGTCGGCCGAGGCGACCTGCTCACTCTGGCCCTGGCCGGCGGCGGGATCTGGCGGTCCCGGCTCCAGCTGCGCGGCGGGACGACGGAGCTGCTCCCGGTGCCGATAGGCCCGCAGCTCCCGCACGGCGTCCTGGCGCCGGACGCGTCGGCAGTCGTCCTCTACGCCGTCGACGAGCGGCGGCGCATGACCCTCACGGTGGTCGACCTGCCGGACGGCGGGCAGCGGCCGGTGGACGTCGACATCACGGGCGTCGCCGGCGACGGCACGGTGGTGTGGTCCCCGGACGGCGGCCGGCTGTTCTGCCTGGACGCGGACGGGCGGGTGCGCGTCGTCGACCCCGCGTCGGGCACCACGGTGGACACCCTCGACCTGCCTCCCGTGCGCCAGCTCGCCGCCCGCACCGACACCTGATCACGTCAGGAACGCCACCACCGCCCGCGCCAGGTCGTCCGGGGCCTCCTCGGCGACGTGGTGGCCGCTCTCCACCGGCGCCCCGCGCAGGTCGTCCGCCCACGGGCGCCAGACGGCGAGCACGTCGCCGTAGAGCTCCTCCATGTCGTCCCGGGTCGACCAGAGGACCAGGGTCGGGCACGCCACCCGGCGCCCGGCGGCTCGGTCGGCGTCGTCCGCGGCACGGTCGACGCCGAGGCCGGCGCGGTAGTCCTCGAGCATCGCGCGGACCGTGTCGGGGTCGCGGATCGCCCGCACGTAGTCGGCGTGGTTCTCCGCCCCCATACGATCGGGGTCGCCCCCGTACCAGGCGTCGGGGTCGGCCAGGATCGCACGTTCCGGACGGTCGGGCTGGGCGAAGAAGAACCAGTGCCACCACGCCTGCGCGAACCGGGCGTCGGCGCGGGCCAGCGCCTCGCCGATCGGCACGCAGTCGACGACGACGAGGTGTGTGACGACGTCCGGCGAGTCCAGTGCCAGGCGCAGCGCGACGTAGCTGCCGCGGTCGTGCCCGACGACGGCGAACCGCGGGTGTCCGAGAGCGCCCATCACCGCACGGACGTCCCCGGCCATCGCCCGCTTGGAGTAGGAGGCGTGGTCCGGCGTCGTCGCCGGCTTGTCCGACCGCCCGTAGCCCCGCAGATCGGGACACACGACCCGGTGTCCGGCGGCGACGAGGAGGGGAGCTACCCGGTGCCAGGTCGTGTGGGTGCGCGGGTGGCCGTGGAGCAGGACGACGGGCGGCCCCTCGCCGCCCACGCGGACCCGCAGACGGACGCCGTCCGCGCCCTCGACACTCAGCTCGTCGAACCCCTCGAACACCGCGCTATCATCCCCGCGCCACCTGCTCGACTGGCGGCCGGGCACCGCTCAGGACCGGCCCCCCTGCTGCCGACGGGAAGGGGATGGGACACGTCGACGGCGAGGAGCTCCGGGAGACCTCCGGTCTCACCGTTCGCCTCGTCGTGAGCTACGTCCGGTCGGTCGCCGGCGACGAGGGGGTCCAGGAGCTGCTGCGCCTGGCCGGCGAGACGCGACCCCTGGAGGTGCTGGAGGACGAGCGCGCCTGGTGCTCCTACGCGGCGAAGATCGCGCTGTTCCGGGCGGCGAGCGAGGTGACCGGCCGGCCGGACGTCGGCCTCCGGGTCGGCGCCCACGTCTTCGAGTCGGCCGTCGGGCCGTCCGTCCGGCTCATGCTCAGCATGTTCGGGTCACCCGCGGGCCTGCTGCGCCACATCGCCCACGCCAACGGCAAGTTCACCCAGTGCGCCGACCTGAGCGCCACGATCCTCTCCCCGACGTCGGCGACCGCCACGTACCGGCTGCACGACGGGTACACCCCGAGCCGGTTCGACTGCGACTACACGCGCGGCATGCTGGCCCAGATCCCGCCCATGTTCGGCCTGCCTCCCGCGACGATCGGGCACGACGAGTGCCAGGTGAAGGGCGAGCCCGCCTGCGTCTATCAGCTGCGCTGGAGCCTGCGCCGGCGGTGGTGGCAGCGCCGCACGGAGCGGGTCGTCGACGCCCGCGTCGTCCACGACCGGCTGCAGGAGCTCCAGCACGCGGTCACCGATCTCGTCGGCCGCGACGACCTGGACGTCGACGCCGTCCTCGCGCAGGTCGTCGAGCGCGCCACGTTCGCCGTCACCGCGCGCGCCTTCGTGCTGGCGGCTCAGCTGGAGCCCGACATGGCGCCGGCGGTGCACGCGCAGGGTCTGGCGCCGGACCGGGCCCGGCAGATCGGGGAGGCCCTGCTCCGGGGCCGGGCCGAGCCGGTGGAGGACCATCTGATCGCCGCGCCGGTGCGCTCCGCCGGCCGTGACTACGGCGTGCTGGCCGCCCTGGCCAACGCACCCTTCATCCCCGGCGAACTGGAACTCCTGCAGGCGTACGCCGCGCTCGCGGCAGCCGCGCTGGACGCCGTCGTCGCCCGCCACGAGACCGAGGATCGGCGGCGCACCGCCGAGATCCTCCTGGAGTTCGCGGCTGACATCGGTAACGCCCGGCGCAGCAGCGAGGTCGTGCGCGCCGCGACCGAGGCCCTGCGCACGCTCTCGCTCGCCGACACCGCCTGCGTGCTGCTCGCCGAGCCCGACGGCACGCTCCGGCCGGCGAGCCAGGTCGGCTTCGACGCCGGCGAGTCCGCCACCCTCGAGTCGGCGCGCCTCGACCCACGGACGCATCCCGAGCTCGCCCGGCTGCTGGAGGCGCCCAGCACGGCGGCCGTCGTCGACGACGCCTCGGACGGTCCCTGGCTCGGCGGGCTCCTCGGCCGGGTCGGCGTCCGGCAGGCCGGGGTCGTCGGCCTGCGGTGCCAGGACCACGTGCACGGCATCGGCATCGTCGGGTGGCGAACCCCGGTCGCGTCGTCGAGCGCGACGGAGCGCGCCGTCCAGCGGCTGACGGGAGCCGGCATCCAGACGACGATCGGCCTGGACAAGACCGAGCTGCTGCAGCAGGTGCAGCTCCAGGCGCGGACGGACCCGCTGACGGGGCTCACGAACCGGCGGCGGTTCCTCGAGATCCTGCGGGAGGAGCAGGAGCGGGTGACGCGCCTCAGCGGTGCGGCTGCGCTGCTCTTCCTCGACCTGGACGGGTTCAAGCAGGTCAACGACCGGCTCGGGCACGCCGCCGGCGACGCCCTGCTCGTCGAGGTCGCGCGCCGCGTGGGCGAGTGCCTGGGCCCGCACGACACCCTGGCCCGGCTCGGCGGCGACGAGTTCACCGTGCTCGCGCCCGACGTCCTGACCGTGGACGAGCTCGTCGCGCTCGGCGAACGAGTTCTTGCCGCGACCGACGGGCCGAGCGGCGCGACCGGGATCGTCGTCCGGCCCAGCGTCGGCGCGGTGCTCCTGCGTCCGGGCGGGCGCGCCGACGAGGCGCTGCACGCCGCGGACTCGGCGATGTACGTGGCCAAGACGGCGGGCGGCGGCCGTGTCGCGCTGGGTCAGGACCCCGCCACCGTCTGATCCTCGGGCTGCCGCCCTCCGTCACGGCGGCCGGCCTCCCCCGATGTCGGGCTGCGCACCGTCGGCGAGCGCCCGGACCTCGCCCGCGACCGCCGGCCAGATGGCGCGCGGCAGCGCGTGCCCCACCCGGGGCAGGACGACGAGCCGCGCACCCGGGATCGCAGCCGCGGCGTCGCGGGAGGCCCGCGGACGCAGCATGGGATCCGCGTCGCCGCACATGATCAGGGCAGGCTTCCGCAGCTCACGCAGCCGGGGCCCGTGCCAGGGGGCGCTGGTCTGCCGCCCCTGGGCGGCGAAGTCGGTGAAGCCGGTGATGCCCCGCTCCTGCTCGCGGGCGAGCGACTCGCGGGCGTCGCGCTCGTCGATCGGGTACGCCTCGGTCGCGCCGGCGCGGAGGAGGTCGATCCCGACGGTGGGGTCGCCACGTCGCGCGCGCAGGACGAGGGGCAGGAGTCGCAGCTGCGTTTCCCACCGGGCGTAGCGGAGGAGGACCGTCCGCGGGCCCGCGTCACTGTTCCCCGAGGCGAAGCAGGTCAGCGTCAGGACCCGCTCCGGGTGCCTCAGGGCCAGGCGTTGCGCCACGACGCCGCCGAACGAGAGCCCGAACACGTGGGCGGCGGGCCAGCCGAGCGCGTCGAGCACGGCCGCGGCGTCGTCGGCCAGGTCCTCGGCGCTGTAGGCCGCCTGCCGGCGCCTCAGCATCGCGCGCCAGGGCCCCGCGGACGGCGTCCGCGTCAGGTGCGTGGACTCCCCGCAGTCGCGCAGGTCGCACACGGCCGGCCGGAAGCCGCGTTCCTGCAGCGTGCGCAGGAAGCCGGCGGGCCACCAGAAACGGGACGCCGCAAGGCCGATCAGGAGCAGCAGGGGATCCCCTCCGGGCGGCCCCAGGTCCTCGTAGGCGAGCCGGACCTCCCCGTTGACCGCGAACCGCGTCGTCCCGTTCCCGGTGTCGTCCATGACGTTGCCGCTCCTGTGTCGCGCGTCACCGACACTATCCCGGAGCGCTGCCGGGCTCGTCAGCGCAGCACGAGGCCGCCGCTGATGACGATCGTCTCGCCCGTCAGGTAGGACCCGGGAACGCTGGCGAGCTTCCACACCCAGTCGGCGATCTCCTCCGGGGTCGCGGCACGACCGAGCGGCAAGGCCTTGACGGCCTCCTCGATCCGGCCGCCCGCCCGCGTGCCCTCCGTGGCGACCCAGCCGGGCGCGACCGCGTTCACCGCGATCCCGTCCCCGGCGAGCTCGATCGCGAGCGACCTCGTGATCGAGACGACGGCCGCCTTGGACGCGCTGTAGACGAGCTGCCCCGGGGAAACGGCGAACGCGTCGATGGACGCGAAGTTGACCACCGCCCCGCCGTCGCCGTGGGCCCCCATGCGCGGGACGGCGGCGGCGGTCACGTTCAGCGTGCCGAGCACGTTGACGTCGAAGATCCGCCGGTAGCCGTCCTCGGTGTAGTCCGCCAGCGTCGTCGTCGGATAGATGCCGGCGGCGTTGACGACGGCGCGCAGCTCACCGGCGTCCGGAACCCCGGCGAGCGCGGCCTCCACGGCCGCCCGTGAGCGGACGTCGACCCTCAGCGGAACGAGGGGGTCCCCGAACTCCTCGCCCAGCCTGGCGAGCCCGGCGTCGTGGACGTCGAGCGCCAGCACGCGCCACCCCTCGGCGACGAAGCGCGCCGTCACGGCCTCCCCCATGCCGCTCGCCGCGCCGCTCACCACCGCGCTGCTGGTTCCGGAACCGGGATCGCCGTCCGTCATGACGGGAGCATGCCAGCCGGGACGCCGCACCGACCCGCCCCACCCAGACAGGGGTGGCGGAACCGGACAGCGACAGACATACCCGCTCGGCCGTCACCTGCTGTACCTGGCGTCCCCAGGGTGCGACTCTTGCCTCATGGTCCATTTGGCCGTCGTCACGCCGGTTCCCCGGAGCCCCGCGTGATGAGTCCCCGGCATGTCCTCGACGCTCTGGACAGCGACACCACCGTGCTCGAGGCCGGTGCTCCGCCGTCGTGGAGCGGCGGGCGGTGGGTGCAAGAGCCGCCCGCCGGCTCCGACGTGGGGGAAGCCCTCCAGGTCCTCCAGGCCATCCGCGTCCTGCAACGCTGGGTCGACCAGCGCCCCCTCGGAGCGGACACGCTCTACCTCACCGCCACGAGCCTCGCCCTCATCGAGGGCGAACAGGTGGTGAGCGTCATCCGGACGCCCGAGGCGTGACCCTCCGCACGTCGCCGATGAGTCGCGCCACCGAGTGCGGTCTACCGCTCGAGGCGGACGGATCGAGGAGGGAGCGAGCATGCCCAAGGTCCTGCTGGAGTTCAGCATGTCGCTCGACGGCTACGTCGCCGGGCCGGACGTGGGCCCGGACGAGCCCATGGGACGTGGCGGCGAGGCGCTGCACGACTGGATGTTCGACGGCCGGTCCGCCGAGGAGACGCAGCGGTTCCAGACCGACCACTTCCGCGACGTCGGCGCGCTGATCGTCGGTCGCCGGATGGCCGACCTCGGCATCGGACCCTGGGGCGACGAGCCGGTCTTCCACGCCCCCGTGTTCGTGGTGACGCACCGCCCGGCGCAGACCGTCGAGAAGCGAGGGGGAACCTCCTACACGTTCGTCACCGGGGGCATCGAGGAGGCGCTCCGGCGAGCCCGCGAGGCGGCCGGCGACCAGCACGTCCAGGTCAACGGAGGGGCGGACGTCGCCCGGCAGTACCTGCGTGCGGGGGTCGTCGACGAACTGCGTCTGCATCTCGTCCCTCTGCTGCTGGGCGGCGGCACCCCGCTCTTCGCCGACGCCACGCCGGACGTCCGGCTGCGCCCGATCACCGCCGTCGGGACGCCGGCCGTGACGCACCTCGTCTACGAGGTCGATTCCCGCTCCGGACCTGGGACGAGTGCCTGATGGCCGGCGAGCGGCACCCCGGGGTGGACGCCTACCTGAACGCCCTGCCGGACTGGCAGCAGGAGATCTGCCGGCAGCTGCGCGAGATCGTCCACGAGGCCGAACCGGAGATCGAGGAGACGATCAAGAGGCGGGTCCAGCCGTACTTCGTCCTCCAGGGGAACGTCTGCGCGCTGCTCGCCACGAACGACCACGTGAACCTGTTCCTGTACGACGGCGCGATCGTGCCCGACCCGGACCATCTCATCACCGGCGGCCACGACAACACGACCGCTCGGACGATCGCCTTCTACCGCGACAGTCCGATCGCCCGCCGGCCGTTGATCCAGATGCTCCGGCAGATCGCGGACAACAACCGCAACGGCGGCTGGCGCCGGCTGAAGGCCCAGTGACGGCAGATCACGTCGGGCAAGATCGACAAGGGGTTACCAACGGGTAACCTTCGGGCTAGTCTCGCTTTCTGGGCTCACGCCCCCGCACGCGTCCGGACCTGGGAGGCGAACGTGACCGATCAGTTGAGCAACCCCGCGCAGCAGGCGCCCGTCGTGGAGGCACCCTCGGGAGTGCCGGTGCCGGTGCCGGCGCACGAGGCGGACCTGCGGGCGATCGGCGAGGCCGCCCGGGAACGCGAGTGGCGCAAGCCGTCGTTCGCCAAGGAGCTCTACCTCGGGCGCTTCCGGCTCGACCTCATCCACCCGCACCCGAGCTCCTCCCCCGAGGACGTCGAGCGCGGAGAGGCCTTCCTCACCGAACTGCGAGCGTTCTGCGAGCGCGAGATCGACGGCGCCCTCGTCGAGCGCGAGGCGCGGATCCCGGAGCACGTCGTCACCGGCCTCGCCGAGCTCGGCGCCTTCGGCATCAAGATCCCGCGCGAGTACGGCGGGCTGGGCCTCTCGCACGTCTACTACAACCGCGCGCTGCAGATCGTGAGCATGGCGCACTCGAGCATCGGGACGATGCTGAGCGCCCACCAGTCCATCGGCGTCCCCGAACCGCTGAAGCTCGCCGGTACCGACGAGCAGAAGCGCCGCTACCTGCCCCGTTGCGCCCGGGGGGCGATCAGTGCCTTCCTGCTCACCGAGCCGGACGTCGGGTCGGACCCCGCCCGGCTCGGCATGACCGCCGTGCCCGTGGACGGCGGGAGCGCGTACGAGCTCAACGGCGTCAAGCTCTGGACGACGAACGGCGTCGTCGCCGAGCTGCTCGTCGTCATGGCCCGCGTGCCGGCCACTGACGGGCAGCGCGGCGGGATCACCGCCTTCATCGTCGAGGGGGACTCCCCCGGGATCACCGTCGAGCGGCGCAACGCGTTCATGGGCCTGCGCGGCATCGAGAACGGGGTGACGCGCTTCCACCAGGTCCGGGTGCCGGCGGAGAACATCGTCGGCGGCGTCGGCGACGGCTTCAAGATCGCGTTGCGGACCCTCAACACCGGCCGGTTGTCGCTGCCGGCCATGTGTGCCGCAGCCGCCAAGTACGCGCTCAAGGTGACCCGGGAGTGGAGCCGCGAGCGCGTGCAGGGCGGCCGCCCG
>DASQJO010000224.1:0-8004 GCA_035630955.1 Kineosporiaceae bacterium | reverse complement strand
CGGCGACCTGCTTGACGAATCCCGGTGCGGGGACGATGAATCCGCCCTCGCCCTGGATCGGCTCGAGGATGACCGCGGCGAGGTTGTCCTCCCCCACCTGCGCGTGCACCTGGCTGACGAACGCGTCGAAGCTCTCCTTGGCGCAGTCGGCGGGGCCGCCCGGCCAGCGGAACGGGTAGCTCATCGGCGCGCGGTAGACCTCGCCGGCGAACGGGCCGAACCGGTGCTTGTACGGCATGTTCTTGGCCGTGAGCGCCATCGTGAGGTTGGTGCGGCCGTGGTAGGCGTGGTCGAAGACGGCCACGGCGTCCCGCCCGGTGTACCGGCGGGCGATCTTGACGGCGTTCTCCACGGCCTCGGCACCGGAGTTGAACAGCGCCGACCGCTTCTCGTGGTGTCCGGGTGTGAGCCGGTTGAGCGCCTCGCACACCTCCACGTAGCCCTCGTAGGGCGTGACCATGAAGCAGGTGTGGGTGAACCGGTCGACCTGCGCGTGCACGCCCTCGACGACGAGCGGCGCGGAGTTGCCCACGGTCGTCACCGCGATGCCGGAGCCGAAGTCGATGAGCTGGTTGCCGTCGGCGTCGACGAGGATGCCGCCGCCGGCGTCCACGACGTAGACCGGCAGGGTCGTCCCCACCCCGGCCGCCACCGCCGCCGTCTTGCGGGCGTGCAGCTCCTGCGAGCGCGGGCCGGGCACCGCCGTCCGGAGCACCCGGCGCTGCTCGACGCCGGAGATGACGGGGATCCGCCCGTCGGCGTCGTCCCGGACGGCGGGCTGCAGGGTGTCGGTCATGGCGTCTCCCGGGGGCCGCAGGATGCGAGGACGACACCCACCGTAGGACAGGTCATCCCACCACGTCGTGGCGCGTGGCGGTCTGCGATCCTTCCCCCAGGCGAGACGTCGGAGGTGGCGATGAGCGAGCAGGACGAGCGGCTGCGGTACCGGCTGCTGACCGGCCCGGACGACCGGACCTTCTGCGAGCGGGTCAGCCAGGCCCTGGCCGAGGGCTACCGGCTGCACGGCGGTCCGTCCGTGACCTTCGACGGTCAGCGGGTCGTCGTCGCGCAGGCCGTCGTCCTCGACGGTGCCCCCGACGCCGTCGTCCGGCCGGTGTGACCCGTGGCGTACGCGGGCGACCTGGCCCCCGCCGAGGCCTACGGGCTGCTCGAGCGGGACCCGGACGCCGTGCTCGTCGACGTCCGGACGCGCGCCGAGTGGGCCTACGTCGGGCTGCCCGACCTGACCGGGCTCGGCAAGGACGTCGTGCGCGTCGAGTGGAACCGCTACCCCGACGGCGCGCGGAACACCGGCTTCCTCGACGAGCTCGCCGCCGCCGGCGTCGAGCCGGAACGGCCCGTCGTCTTCCTGTGCAGGTCCGGCGTGCGGTCGGTGGCGGCGGCCGAGGCGGCGGCCCGGGCCGGCTACGCGAAGGCGTACAACGTGACCGAGGGCTTCGAAGGCCCGCTCGACGCCGAGGGCCACCGCGGAGCCCGCGGCTGGCGTGCGGCGGGCCTGCCCTGGCGGCAGTCGTGAGCACCGACGAGGGTCCGGCGTTCGGCCCCGACACCCTCGCCGTCCGCGGCGGGCTGCTCCGGTCGGGGTTCGACGAGACGTCCGAGGCGCTGTTCCTCACCCAGGGCTACGTCTACGAGACCGCCGCGCAGGCCGAGGCCGCCTTCGCGGGCGACGTGGACCACTACATCTACTCCCGGTACGGCAACCCGACCGTGCGCGCCTTCGAGGAGCGGCTGCGGCTCGTCGAGGGCGCCGAGGCGTGCTTCGCCACCGCCACCGGGATGGCCGCCGTCTTCACGTCGCTCGCGGCGTTCCTGCGGGCCGGGGACCGGGTGGTCGCCTCGCGCGCGCTGTTCGGATCGTGCTTCGTCATCCTCGACGAGCTGCTGCCCCGGTGGGGGATCACGACGGAGTTCGTCGACGGCCACGACCTGGCCCAGTGGGAGAAGGCGCTCGCGACGCCGGCGCAGGGGGTGTTCTTCGAGTCGCCGTCGAACCCGATGCAGGACCTCGTCGACATCGCCGCGGTCTGCGACCTCGCGCACGCCGCCGGCGCCCGCGTCGTCGTCGACAACGTGTTCGCGACCCCGCTGCTGCAGAAGCCGTTCGAGCTCGGCGCGGACGTCGTCGTCTACTCGGCCACCAAGCACATCGACGGGCAGGGCCGGGTGCTCGGCGGCGCGATCCTCGGGCCGAAGGAGTACGTCGACGGCGACGTCCAGACGCTCATGCGGCACACCGGGCCGTCCATGAGCCCGTTCACCGCGTGGGTGCTGCTCAAGGGGCTGGAGACGCTGCGGCTGCGGGTCGACCACCAGTGCGAGGTCGCGGCGCGGCTCGCGCTCCGGCTCGAGGCGCACCCGCGGGTGCGGTCGGTCCGCTACCCGTTCCTGCCGTCGCACCCCCAGTACGAGCTGGCGCGCCGGCAGATGGCGGCGGGCGGCACCGTGGTCACCTTCGAGGTCGAGGGCGGCAAGGACGGCGCCTTCGCCGTGCTGGACGCGCTGCGCGTGATCGACATCTCGAACAACCTCGGTGACGCCAAGTCCCTCGTCACTCACCCGGCGACGACCACCCACCGGCGCCTGACGCCCCAGGCCCGCGCGGACGCCGGCATCACCGACGGCGTGGTCCGGGTCAGCGTCGGGCTCGAGGACGCCGACGACCTGCTCGCCGACCTCGAGCAGGCGCTCAGCCGTCTGCCGGTTCCAGGATCTCCAGGATCCGCTCGACCTTGAGGTCCAGCTCCTCGACGTGCAGGTCGACGTTGTCGACCTTGGCATCGAGGGTCTCGAGCCGCTCGTCGACGCGCTCGAGCCGTGTCTGGAGGGTCTCCAGACGGCGGGTGTGGTCCGCCAGCTCGACGCCGTGCTCCAGCTGCGTCTCCCGCAGCGCCTGCACCGTGCCCAGCAGCCCCCGCTGCACCACCCCGAGCGCCGTCAGCTCCGCACCCTGCGCCGCGCGCAGCCCCGCCTCGAGGTGCATCCGCTCCTCCAGCGCGATCACGCGTCGCCGGAGCGGCCCCCCGCCGTTCCCCGTCTCCACCATGGGCCGAAGTCTGGCAGCGGGGCGCCTCCCGGCGTCAGGACGGACGGCGCGGGATGTGGACGACGGGACGACTGTGGACGCCCCCGGTCACAGCCCGCCGAGACGCTGCCGCGCCGTCTCGACGTCCACCGCCCCGTCGGCGAGCGCCTGCAGGGTCGCGAGCCGCTCCTCCTCGCCCGGCCCTGCCGACGCGGCCGGGGCGGGTGGCGCGGAGGCGCCACCCGCCCCGAGGCCGAGCCGGCGCAGCAGGTCGTCGAAGCGCGCCCGCGCCGTCGGGTAGCTGACCCCGAGGTGCCGTTCCAGGTCGCGCATGTTGCCGCGCGAGGCGAGGAAGACGCGCAGCATCTGCAGGTCCGCGTCGTCGAGACCGCAGAACTCGCAGGGCGCGAAGTGACCTGACAGGCCCGTGCCGCAGGTCCGGCAGCCGAGCTGGGTGATCTCGAGGTGGGAGCTGCAGACGGGGCAGTCCCGCGGCGGCCGGTACGACGTCACGCGGCTCCACCTGCGGACGCCCAGCCCCACTGCGAGCCGCCGATGCCGTCGGTGCCGATCGCCACGGAGCTCATCACGGACTCGACCGTCAGCTCGCCGCTGCCGTCCCCGACCACGGCGTCGCGGATGCCCGGCTCGACCATGTCGCCCTTGGTCACGCCGCTGGGGACGACGACCTTGCCCATCCGGTTGCGGACGTGGATCCGGACGCCGGTGCCGGCGAGCAGGCTGACCTTGACCGAGGAGGACTCGGCGGCGATCCGCGACGTCCCGCTCGGGCCGATGGTGCCCTTGAGCGAGGACGACGACGCGTCGACGTCGAGCGGCCCGCGCAGGGTGTCGACCTTGACGGCGGCCGCCAGCAGTCGCATCTTCGCGCCGGCCTCACCGCCGCTGATCCGGATGCTGGAACCCACGGCGTCCAGCTCGAAGGGGAGCGCGGGGTTCACGCGCACGACGAGCCGGTCGTTCTGCAGCGATCGGGCCCACGCGAGCGTCTGGGGGAGCTGGGAGAAGGAGAAGCGGGGCCCGGTGCCCTCGTCGTCCCCGCCGAACCGCAGCGCGCCCTCGACCACCAGGGCGGAGCCCTCACGACGGACGGTGTGCTCGCCGCTGACGAAGGCCTCCGCCACGGAGGGGTCCGCCACGATCTGGATCGGCCGGTACGAGGCGTTGATCCGGACGACGCGGACGGCGCCGGTGGGCGGCTCGGGTTCGCCGGACGTGGCGACCCGCGGGCCGGGGGGCGTGCCCCAGGCCGGCGCCTCGTCCCCGGATGCCGCCGAGGACGTCGCATCGGGGGTGCGGCCGGCGCCGGCGGCGTCGAGCAGGGGCAGCGCCTCCTGCGGGGTCAGCTCTCCGGCCGCCACGCGCCGGAGGATCTCTTCCATCTCGTTCGCCATGTCAGAAGTGAACCTCTCGCTTTTCAGTTTGGCAAGACCGAGAGCAAGAGTTTGCTGACGCTCAAGATCGGTTGAGGAAGGGTCGATCCACACCCCTCAGAGGGACCGGTCGGCGTACTCGGAGGTTGGGCTCGTGCGTGTCACGGTGGGTCGGCGGCTCGCGGCCGTCGGAGCGGTCGGCGTCCTCGCCGTCGGGGCCGTCTCGGTCACGGCGCTGGTCGGCGCCCGGCGACAGGCGGACGACGCTGCCGCGATGGCGCGGATCAGCGCCGGCATGAACGACCAGTGGAACGCCGACATGATGCACGACGGCATCCGCGGAGACGTCATGGCAGCGCTCTACGCGCGGAACGCGCGGGAGCGCAGGGCGCTCGAGGTCGACGGCGTCACCGAGAAGGCGACCCAGATCGTCGAGCGCTTCGACGCCGCCGCCGCGACCGCCCCTCCGGACCTGCGCGCCCGCTTCGCCGCCGTCCGGCCCGCCCTCGTCGAGTACACCACCCGGGCCGTCGACCTCGTGTCGCTCGCCGCCCAGGACAAGGCGCAGGCCGAGCGCGGGCTGCCCGCGTTCCTCGCGCTGTTCTCGCAGCTCGAGGAGCGGCTCGGCGCCATCGACGAAGGGATGCTCGCCGCCGTCGGCGACCACCAGGCGGGTGCGGCGCGGGAGTCGGCGTCCGTCCAGCGGATCACCACGGTGATCGGCGTCCTCGCCCTGCTCGCGTTCGCCCTCGTCGCGTGGCTCGTCGGGCGCTCCATGCTCCGGCCGCTGCGCCGCCTCCTGGGGGCGATGCTGCAGGTCCGCGACCGCGACCTCAGCGTCCGCGTGCCGGCCGGCTCCGGCGACGAGTTCGCCGGCATCGGCGACGCCCTCAACGGCGCCCTCGACGAGATCGGCCGCACCATCGGCGCCGCGGGGCGGACGACGACCAGCCTCGCCGCCGAGTGCGAGGGCCTCACCGAGGTCTCCGTCACGCTCGGCCGCGCCGCCGCCGAGGCCGCCGAGCAGGTCGGCGTCGTCGCGGACGTCGCGCAGGACGTGTCCTCCACGGTCGAGGCGATGACCGCGGCGACCGGCCGGATGGACGCCTCGATCGCGCGCATCGCTGCCCAGAGCGCGACCGCGGCCGAGGTCGCCGACCAGGCCGTCCGCTCCGCGGCCGAGACCAGCCGGACGGTGGCCGACCTGAACCGGGCGAGCGAGGAGATCGGCGAGATCGTCCGCTCGATCACCTCCATCGCCGAGCAGACCAACCTCCTCGCCCTCAACGCGACCATCGAGGCCGCCCGGGCCGGCGAGGCCGGCAAGGGGTTCGCGGTCGTCGCCACGGAGGTCAAGGAGCTCGCCCACGAGACGAGCAGGGCAACCGACGACATCACCGCGAAGATCGCCGGCATCCAGGGGATGACCACCCGCGCGGCCGAGGCCATCGACGGTATCAGCGCGGTGATCGGGCGGATCAACGAGAACCAGAGCCTGATCGCCGTGGCGATCGAGGAGCAGACAGCGCACACGGCCGAGATCAGCCGCAGCGTGGAGGCGGTCGCCACCGGCGGCCGGCGGATCGCCGACGGCGTCCAGGGGATCGTGGCCTCGAGCGGCGCGACCTCGTCCAGCGCGCAGACCACGCAGGCCGCGGCCGCGTCGCTCTCCACCGTCGCCGCCGAGGTCGACGAGATCGTGCACCGCTTCCGGCTCCCCGCCGCCGACGAGGGCCGGCCCGCGGTCAGCTCGTGACGGCCTGACGCAGCAGCGCCCACAGCCGCTGGACGTCGGCCCGCTCCGTGGGCTCGGCGCCGATCGACACCCGGACCATCCAGCGGCCGTCGAGCAGCGAGGGCGTGACGAAGGCGCGGCCGCCGTCGTTGACCCGGGCCGCCCAGGCCAGGGTGTGCGCGTCGACGGCGTCGGCGTCCAGGCCGGGCGGCTCGTGCCGCAGGCAGACGGTCTGCAGGGCCACGGGGGCCAGCACCCGCCAGTGCGGCTCCGCCTCCACCTGCCCGGCCAACCACTGCGCGTTCTCCAGGTCGCGCCGCAGCCGGGCCCGGATCGCCTCGACGCCGTCCAGCCGCAGGTGGAACCAGAGCTTGAGGCCGCGGAACCGGCGGCCGAGCGGGATGCCCCAGTCCTTGTACTGGACGACGTCACCGTCTCGCTCGGGGTGAGCCGACCGCAGGTAGGAGGGGTTCGTCGACATCACGCGCACGAGGTGGCCCGGGTCGCGGACGTACAGCAGCGAGCAGTCGAGGATCGTCCCCATCCACTTGTGCGGGTTCCAGCCGAGGGAATCGGCGCCCTCGACGCCGTCCGCGAGGTGGCGCATCTCGGGCAGGAGCAGGGCCGAGCCGGCCATGGCGGCGTCCACGTGCACCCACGCGCCGTGCTCGGCCGCGACGGCGACGACCTCCCGGACCGGGTCCACCGCCGTGGTGCCCGTCGTCCCGACCGAGGCGACCACCGCGGCCGGCGTCCGGCCCGAGGCGACGTCGGCGGCCATCGCGGCCTTCAGCGCCTCGGGGCGCATCGCGTAGGTGACAGGGTCGACGTCGACGTACCGCAGGTTCTCCTGCCCGAAGCCGGCGAGCAGCGCGGCCTTGGGCGTCGACGAGTGCGCCTGCGCGGTCGTGTAGACGACGAGCGGCCGCTCGTGCGCCTGTAGCCCGGCGCCCGCCGCCGAGTGGCCGCTGGCGCGCTCCCGTGCTGCCAGCAGGGCGACGAGGATCCCCGTCGAGGCGGTGTCCTGGATGACGCCTTGCCAGCCCTCGGGGAGCCCGGTGAGCTCGCGGAGCCAGCCGACGACGACCTGCTCGACCTCGGTCAGGGCCGGGGCCGACTGCCACGTGATCCCGAGCGCGCCGAGCCCCGAGGACGCGACGTCCCCGAGCACCGACGCCAGGCCGGCGTTCGACGGGAACCAGCCGAAGAAGTGCGGGCTCTGGGTCTGGGTGATGCCCGGGACGACGACGCGCTCGAGGTCCGCCAGCACGTCGGCGAACGGCTCGGGCGCCTCCGGGGCGTGCGGCGCGAGGCCGGCGGCGACCTGGCCGGGCACGACCTGCGCCCCGACCGGAAGGTCGGGGATCCGCGTCCGATGGTCCGCGATCCAGTCGACGAGCTGGTGGCCGGCCGTGCGGAACTCCTCGGGCGTCATGGCGTCACGGTAGGACGACGTCGAGGGTCCAGGAGCGCCCGGGGCGAGCGGGCGGCGTCAGCTCCACCGCCCAGCGCTCCGCCAGCGCAGCGGCCAGCCGCTGCGGGCGGCCCGGGTCGGCGCCCGTCTCGAGGAGATGCCGCGTGACCTCGCCGCGGGTGTGCTTCGCCGCGTGGCTGACGACGGTGCGCCCGGTCCGGCCCTCCTGCAGCACCCGGACGGCGACGGTGCGGGCGGCGAGCGCGGCCGGGAGGGGCCAGGCGGCGACGTACTCGCCGGAACGGCAGTCGACGACGAGGCCCCTCGCGGCCAGCGGAGCGAGGACCGGGTCGAGGACGTGGCGCCAGAACAGAGGGAGCGAACCCAGGCCCAGCTCGGCGCACATCGGCAGCCG
>DASQJO010000223.1:0-2042 GCA_035630955.1 Kineosporiaceae bacterium | reverse complement strand
GGGATGACGTCGTACCAGTCGCCGCCGACCTCGGTGCCCGCGGCGCCCGCGAGGTAGCGCCCGGCGACGTCGAGCTCGGCGATCCGGGGCAGCCGCGCGGGGAGCAACGAGCGCTGCAGCTCCAGGGCCACGAGCCGCTCGTTCTCGTAGAGGCGGGCGTTGTCGAGGGTGAGCGCGGCACGGCGGGCGAGCTCGCCGAGGTACCGGACCTCGTCACCGGTGAACGCGGGGCCGTGGGGGCGGACGACGGTCAGCGTGCCGAAGGTCGACGCCCGGACGGTCAGCGGCACGGAGACGAGCTGTCCGCCGAGCAGCGGGCGCAGCGCCTCCCGCTCCGCGGGGTCGACGTCGCCGGAGTCGAGCAGACCCTCGTCGACCGTGACGATCTGCGGCGTCCCCGTCGACCACGCCTGCCCCGGGCCCGGGGTGCGCTCGGTCAGCGCCGAACCGCGGAACAGGCCGGCCACCCCGGCGTCGAGGTCGTGGTCCCCACGCGCGACCACCAGCCGCAGCCCGGGGGCGGTGTCGCCCTTCCGCAGCGCGGGGGAGGCCTTCTCGTCGGCGTGGACCAGGGCCCATGCGCCCATGGCCGGCACGACATGGTCGAGCAGCACCGTCACGGCGTCCGAGCTGTGCAGCCCGCTGGCGGCGAGGGCGGTCCCGGCGGCGGCGAGCGCGTCCGCGCGGCGGCGCTGGCTCGACTCGGCCTCGAACAGCAGCGCGTTGTCGACGGCCAACGCGGCGCGTGCCGCGAGCGTGCGCGCAAGGCCGAGGTCCGCGTCGTCGAAGCTGCGCCCCGAGGACTCGCCCTGCCCCAGGGACAGCGCGCCGACGACGCGGCCGCGGGCGCGCATGGGGGCGACGATGACGGCGTGCGAGGCCATCCGGCGGCTGAGCGCGGCCAGCCGGGGGTCGTCGCCCGCCCACGCGATCCAGTCCTCCTCCTGCAGGCCGGTGAGGAGCAACGCCTCGGTGGTCGCCAGGGCCTGGGCGCCGAGGCCGCGCCCGGATTCCCCCGCGGGGTCCGGCGGGAGCTCGGCCAGCAGGGCGCCGATCTCCGCGTCGCGGTGCACCGCGGCGACACGCCGCCCACGACGGAGCATGGCGGCCGCCGCCTCCAGCGGGTCGTCCGCCGGTTCGTCCTGTCCGGCGGCCGAGGTCTCGTCCCCACGGTCGACGAGGTCGACGATGCAGTAGTCGGCGAGGCGCGGCACCAGCGTCTCGGCCAGCCGGCGCATGGCCCCCTCCGCGTCGAGCGTCTCGGTGAGCAGGGCGCCGACCTCGACCATGACGTCGAGCCGGGACTTCGCCTGCTCCGCGACCGCTCGCGCCTCCCGCTCCGCCGTCAGCAGGCGCTCGTACTCCATGCCGGCGATGACGCGCGCGGTGATGTCCGTCTGAACGCCGACGAAGTGCGTCAGCTGGTGGTCGCCGTCCAGCACCGGCGAGATCGTGAACGAGTTCCAGAACGGGGTGCCGTCCTTGCGGTAGTTGAGCAGCTCGGCGCGCACGGCCTCCCCGCGCTGGAGCGACTCGCGCAGCCGCCGGACGGCGCCCCGGTCCGTCCCCGGCCCCTGGAGGAACCGGCAGTTCCGGCCGACGATCTCCCCCGCGGTGTAGCCGGTCATCCGCTCGAACGCGGGGTTGACCCAGACCAGGGGGTCGTCCTCCCTGCGCGGATCGGAGATGGTGAAGGACACCGACGAGGCGACCAGCGCACGCGCGGTGAGTTCGTCGATGTCGCCCAGCCCGGTCTCCGGGACGCCGCTGGTCACCTCGCGCAGCGCCTCGTCGGCGACGGCGGTGCGGGCCGTGGCGTCCGCGCGGGCGATCGCCGCGCCGTCGGCACCGGCGAGGGCGCCCTCCACGCCCGGCCCCGTCGGCTGCGGCAGGCCGGAGGCGCGTGCGAGGCCGC
Source organism: Kineosporiaceae bacterium (assembly GCA_035630955.1). Classification (GTDB taxonomy): domain Bacteria; phylum Actinomycetota; class Actinomycetes; order Actinomycetales; family Kineosporiaceae; genus DATKNA01. The sequence goes on along the minus strand of DASQJO010000223.1, from coordinate 127 downwards.
CGTTCTTGGCGTCCTGAGGCGGGGGGACCGGGAAGAGCGCCACGATCGCGCTGCTCCCCGCGACGCCCGAGGCGGTGAGCAACTGCGAGCCGGTGACCCAGTAGGGCAGGTGGCGACCTGTGTCGTC
>DASQJO010000222.1:0-3606 GCA_035630955.1 Kineosporiaceae bacterium | reverse complement strand
AGTCCGCTCCGCCTCAACCGGCTCAGCCTCAGCCGTCGGTTCCGGCTCGGAGGCCCGTTCGGGCTCCACGTCACCGGCTTCGCGCTCGTCGCTCGTGGTACCCGCCGGAAGCACGGGCGGAGGCGAGATGCGCACGAGCTCCGGCCGTCCCGGTCGCGCGTCCAGAGCGGCAGGTTCCGGGGCAGGGATCTTCGTCGGCTGCTCCGGGTTCGTGATGTCGTAGAGCTCCACGCCGGGGAGCGCCGCGATGTCCGTGACCGGGTCGACGCCCCGCCGACCGGGAACGAGGGCCGCAGACGTTTCCACCGGCGCAGGGCCGTCATCCGTGGACCTGCCCCGTCGGCGGAGGAGCAGCACGCCGCCGACGAGCAGGACCGCCAGGACGGCCAGGCCGACGAGGATGCCCCAGGGCACCGAGGACGACGTCTGCTCCGCGGCCGGTGACGGCGCCGTGCTCGGAGCCGCCGACGACCCCGTCGCGCCCGGGACCGCGAGCGCCGTCGTCAGGCGCTGCCCGGCGGAGGTGATGGCGAGCGACACCTGCTCGACGCCGGCCGGCGGCGCGAACCGCACGACGTAGCGCCCCTGCAGCGTCGCGAGCAGGCTGTCGTACGCCGACGACGAGTCGGTGGGCACGGCCGCGACCGCCGCCCCACCCGTCCCGTTGGCGACGTCCTGCCAGCTCGTCCCGGCACTGCCGGTACCGACGACACCGAGCACGACGCCGGCCGTGATCAGCCGGTCGACCAGGCGCTGGGCGTCGGCCCCGACGGGCGGGGGCTGCGAGGTGGTGAGCACGACGACGCGCCCGCCCGTCGACGCCCGCGGGAGGTGCTGGACGGCGAGGTCGAGGGCCGCCGGCGTGGACGTGCCGCCCGAGGACGGCGCCGGCGTCGACGACAGGGTCGTCAGCGCGTTGATGCCCTCCGCCTGGCGGGCACCGTCGCTGGTGAGCAGGCGCGGGGGCGACCCGTCCGCGACCACGACGACGGGGGTGACACTGGGCAGCCGCAGCAGCAGCCCGGCCGTGCCGCTCAGCGTCTGGTCCCGGGCGGCCGCCCCCGTCGACGACGCGTCGACGACGAGCGCGACCGGCGTCCCCGCGGTGATGTCCACGACGGGTGAGGTCGTCGCGGGCGGGATCGTCGCGCTCGGCTGCGGTGAACTCCCCGACGCCGCCGGCGTGACGACGGCGGCGTCCTTCGGCAGCGCGGCCAGCGGAGCCGGGTCGACGCCGACGACGGCGCTCACGCCCTGCGGCGTCCGGTGCACCGTGACCACCTGGAGCCCGCCGTCCGCCTGGGCGGCGAGGGGCCGGACCGTCAGGAGCAGGACCGGAACGGCGAGCGCCGCGAGCACGCGCCGGACGCCGGCCCTGCCGGCGAACGCGCGGGGCCGGGACGGCGAGGTCGTCGGGCGGCTCATGCCGGCACCGCCGAGACGATGATGTTGTCGCGGTAGTGGCCCGCCCGCTTGTCGAAGCTGCCCCCGCAGGTGACGAGCCGCAGCGACGGCTCCAGCGACGGACCGTAGACGAGGTCGGTCGGGAACTGGCTCTTCGCCACCTGCTGCCTCCCCGAGACCCGGAACGTGATCCTCGTGCCGTCCGTGCGCGTCACCTGCACCGTGTCACCCGGCCGCAGACTCGCAAGCCGATAGAAGACCGCGGGGCCCGTTGTCGAGTCGACGTGACCGAGGATGACCGCCGGACCGGCCTGCCCCGGCCTGGCGCTGCCCGTGAACCAGCCGGCCTTCATCCACGGCTTCGGCGGCTCCACCGCCCCCGTGGCGTCCAGCCCGAGCCGCAGCAGGGGCGTGTCGACGCCGATGGCGGGGATCCGCAGCCGCGCCGGCGGAGCGACCGTCGGATGCGTCCGCGGCGACCGGAAGCCCGCCGCGTGATCGGTGGTCGAGCTCGGGGTCGCCCCCCGGCTCGTCGTCGCGGCGGCGCGCGATGCGGAGATCGGCGTTGCGTGCGTCCCCCCGCACCCGGCCAGTGCGGCGGCCACGGTCATCGCCACCGCGAGCAGGACCGGGCCCCGCATGTCAGCGCCTGCCGACCTCGGCCGCCATGCCCCCGCCGCCGGTCTGGCTGCCCCCCTTGGGGAGCTTGGCGCCGAGCGTGACGCCGATGGCGTTCGCGAGCTGGCCGGACAGGTCGAACATCTGGTCGTAGGCCTGGTAGCTCAGCTCGTGAGCCTTGGTGTAGTCCTTGGCCTGGTAGGCCGTCAGCTCCCCGACCAGCATGCGGTCGTGCTCGTTGTAGGCGTGGGCGAGGGCCTGCGCACCGAGCTTGGACTTCGTGGCCGCGGCGAGGAAGTTCGCCAACGTGGGCTCGAAGGAGCGCAGCTTCGCCTCGGCGGCGCTCGCGCCCGCCTCGTCGTTCTTGACCTTCGCGGACGTGTAGGCCATCAGGGCGTCCACGTGGTCGGCCCACAGGTTCTGGAACTGGTCCGCGGCTGCGCGGCCGTACAGGCTCTCGACCGCTGACCCGAGCTTGGCGGTGTTGTCGTTGAGCCCCTTGCCGAGGGCGGTGAAGTCCGCGGCGTCGCCGTTGGCGGCGCGCATCGACGCGACGACGAGCGCGACGTGCTCGCCCAACAGGTCGGTCATGTTCGCGCGGAGCTTCCACTGCGGCTGGCCGAGCTCGCTCACGAGGGACTTCGGCAGCAGCGTGGAGGCGAGCGCACCGCCCATGGCGAAGCCGTGCTCGTAGGCCATCGCGTAGTCCGCGCCGGCGGCCGCGTACTGGCCCTTCGCGTAGGCGTCCGCCTGGGCGAGCAGGTGGTCGATGTGCTCGGTGACCGCGCCCGTGGCGGCGGCCTTCGGCAGGCGGCCCGCCGACGCGCCGGAGAAGAAGGCTCCGAGCTTCGCCTCCGCCCCGGCGAGGCTCTTGCGGGCCGACGCCTGGGCGGCGGTGTTCTTGGTGGAGAGGGCGTCGGCGTACGAGTAGAAGTAGCGGATGTGGTCGCCCCACAGGTCGCTGAACTGCTTGCCGGCCGCGGTGCCGAACAGGCTGTCCACCAGCGACGCCAGGGCCTGCGTGTTCTTGCCGAGCGCCGCGTCGGCGGCCTGCGCCACGTCCGGCGCTCGCACGATCCGGGCGCGCATCATGTCGGCGACGAGCACGGAGTGCTGCGCGATGAGGGACTGCAGGCGGATGCCGGCCCCGGCGCCCTTGTCCTGCGCGCCCGCGGGCTGCGCCGCGGGCATCGTCATCGTGTCGCCGCCCGAGGCGGACGGTGACGGTGAGGCGGACGCCGACGACGCCGCGCCCGCACTCGTCGTGCCCGTGGCCGACGACGGGCTCGAGGTGCAGGCGGACACGATGGCCAGGCCAGAGACGGACAGGACGGCGACGCCGACACGAACGACGCGCGCCCGCACGCTGAACGAAAACACGGGCGAGCTCCCCACGCTGTGGCTCACAGACAGTGAGCGATTGATTCCCCCGGCCCTCGGAAGGCTAGGCGAGCCGTCATGGATGACGCAATCGCATCCGGCGCGAATCCGCCCAGGTCAGGCCGATCGGGCCGAACGCGTCTGCGGTGTGTGACGAGGCGAGTACGTCCAGTTTCAACTGCTACTAACCGTGACTGATCGCTG
>DASQJO010000221.1:0-5281 GCA_035630955.1 Kineosporiaceae bacterium | reverse complement strand
GATCGGCCACCGCCAGTCCTACACGGCGATCCAGGTCGGCGACATTCAGGTTTAGGTGACGTATGGCGCATAAAAAAGGCTTAGGCAGTTCCAAAAACGGGCGCGACTCCAACGCGCAGCGGCTCGGCGTCAAGCGGTTCGGCGGCCAGGTCGTCAACGCCGGCGAGATCATCGTCCGGCAGCGCGGCACCCACTTCCACCCGGGCGCCAACGTCGGGCGGGGCAAGGACGACACGCTGTTCGCCCTCGCCGCCGGCTCCGTCGAGTTCGGCGTCAAGCGCGGCCGGCGCGTCGTCAACATCGTCAGCGCCGCCGAGCCGGTCCCGGCCGACAGCTGAGGCCGGCCACAGGTACGTGTTCTGAGAAGGGCGGGCCGGTCGACCGGCCCGCCCTTCGGCTTTGCCGCCGCCGGTCACGCCCGGTCGCGGGCGTTCTCATGATCGACGCGGATTGCATGATCAGCGTGAAGAGGGCAGGAGAGGCGAGAGAGGGAGAGAGCGGATGACCTCGTTCGTCGACCGCGTCACGCTGCACGTCGCCGGAGGAAACGGCGGGCACGGCGTCGCGTCCGTGCACCGCGAGAAGTTCAAGCCGCTCGGCGGGCCGGACGGCGGCAACGGCGGCGACGGCGGTGACGTCGTCCTGGTCGTCGACCCGCAGACGACCACGCTGCTCGACTACCACCACAGCCCGCACCGGCGCGCGACCAACGGCAAGGGCGGCCAGGGCAGCCACCGGAACGGCGCGAACGGCCAGGACATCATCCTTCCCGTGCCTGACGGCACGGTCGTCAAGACGCCGAGCGGCGACGTGCTCGCCGACCTCGTCGGCGCCGGCACCCGTTTCGTCGCCGCCGCGGGCGGGCGTGGCGGCCTCGGCAACGCCGCGCTCGCCTCGCCCCGGCGCAAGGCGCCCGGATTCGCGCTGCTGGGCGAGCCCGGCGAGGTCGCCGACCTCGTGCTCGAGCTCAAGACCGTCGCGGATGTCGCCCTCGTGGGCTACCCCAGTGCCGGCAAGTCCAGCCTGGTCGCGGCGATGTCCGCGGCGAGGCCGAAGATCGCCGACTACCCCTTCACGACCCTCGTCCCGAACCTCGGCGTCGTCGAGGCCGGCGACGTCCGGTACACCGTGGCCGACGTCCCCGGCCTCATCCCGGGCGCGAGTGAGGGGCGGGGGCTGGGCCTGGAGTTCCTGCGGCACGTCGAGCGGTGCTCCGTGCTCGTCCACGTGCTCGACTGCGCGACGCTCGAACCCGGTCGCGACCCGCTCACCGACCTCGACGTCATCGAGGCCGAGCTCGCCGCCTACCGCGTCGACCCGGGGATCGTCCCGCTGCTCGAGCGGCCGCGGCTCGTCGCGCTGAACAAGGTCGACGTGCCCGACGGCAAGGAGCTCGCCGAGATGGTGCGCCCCGACATCGAGGCGCGCGGCCTGCCCGTCTTCGAGATCTCCGCGGTCACGCACGAGGGTCTGCGTGAGCTCTCGTTCGCGCTCGCGCGGATCGTCGCCGAGGCCCGCGCCGCCGTCCCCGCGCCGGCGCCGCGCGTCGTGCTGCGCCCGCGGGCCGTCGACGAGACCGGCTTCACGGTCACCCCGGAGCGCACCGGCGACGGCGTCCGCTACCGCGTGCGCGGCGAGAAGCCCGAGCGCTGGGTGCGGCAGACCGACTTCGCCAACGACGAGGCGGTCGGTTATCTCGCCGACCGGCTCGCCCGCCTGGGCGTCGAGGAGGAGTTGTTCAAGGCCGGCGCCGTCGCGGGCTCGGAGGTCGTCATCGGGGACGACGACAGCGGGGTCGTCTTCGACTGGGAGCCGACGCTCGTCGCCGGTCCCGGCGTGCTGGCCGGTCCGCGCGGCGCCGACCCGCGCCTGGAGGAGGGCGGCCGCGCGACCCGCGACGAGCGCCGCGAGGCCTACGAGCTCCGCCGCCAGGCCAAGCGCGACGCCCGGGGCGAGCTGGCCGACGAGCGCGCCGCCGGGATCTGGACGGATCCCGAGGAGGACGGCGAGGAGTGAGCGGCCGCGAGCTCCTGACGTCGGCGCGGCGCATCGTCGTCAAGGTCGGGTCGTCCTCGCTCACGAGCCGGGAGGGCGGCCTGGACGCCGACCGCCTCGGCGCGCTCGTCGACGCGGTCGCCGGACGCCGGCTGGCCGGCTGCGAGGTCGTCCTCGTGTCCTCCGGCGCCATCGCCGCGGGACTCGCCCCGCTCCGGCTGGCCCGGCGTCCGAAGGACCTCGCGACGCAGCAGGCCGCCGCGAGCGTCGGCCAGGGCCTGCTCGTCGCGGCCTACACGCGCGCCTTCGCCCGGCACGGCCTCACGGCGGCGCAGGTGCTGCTCACGGCGGACGACGTGGTGCGGCGACGGCACTACGTCAACGCGCACCGGGCCCTCGAACGGCTGCTCGGTCTCGGCGTCGTCCCCGTGGTGAACGAGAACGACACCGTCGCGACGCAGGAGATCCGGTTCGGCGACAACGACCGGCTCGCGGCCCTGGTGGCACACCTCGTCGGCGCCGAGGCGCTCGTCCTGCTCTCCGACGTCGACGCGCTCTACGACGGCCCTCCGGCGCGGCCCGGCGTCCGGCGCGTGCCGCTCGTCAGCCGCCCGGAGGACCTGGCCGGGGTCCGGGTCGGCTCGGTGGGGTCCGCCGGGCTCGGGTCGGGCGGCATGGTGACCAAGGTCGAGGCGGCCGGGATCGCCACGTCCGCCGGCATACCCACGCTGCTCACCGCGGCGGCGCTGGTCCGGCCCGGGCTGGCGGGGGAGGACGTCGGGACGTGGTTCGAGGCCCACGGCGTCCGGCGCACGAGCCGGCTGCTCTGGCTGGCGCACGCGGCCCGCACCGAGGGTCGCCTGGTGCTGGACGACGGGGCCGTGGCCGCCGTCGTGGAGCGGAACACCTCGCTGCTGCCGGCCGGCGTCACCGGGGCGGAGGGGTCGTTCGTCGCCGGTGACCCCGTCGAGCTCGCCGACCGCACCGGTCGCGTCGTGGCCCGCGGCCTGGTCAACTTCGACGCCGCCGAGCTGCCGCCGCTGCTCGGCCGGTCGACCCGCGACATCGCCCGTGAGTTCGGCGTCGAGTACGAGAGGGAGATCGTCCACCGCGACGACCTCGTGCTGGTCGACGTCCCCGGGGACGCGGCCGGTAACGACACGCGCCCCTCGCGCGATGTCATATCTGCTCCCGACGCACGATTACAGTGAGTTCAGCACAAGTGCCCTGGTGTATACGACTCGCCGGGTGACCTCGCCACGCCGACGTGCCGATCTCCGTCAAAGGCATGACGCGGAGGCGCCTTTCTGCTGCACTGGATGTGTGCCCACCGGACGTGACGACGAGAACCTCGCCACCCTGACCCCGCTGCGCGGGATCAGCCTCGGGGACGCGGCGAGGCGGGGCCGCCAGCGCCGTCCGGAGCCCGCCCTCTGGTACGTCACGCTCACCGTCAGCGGTGACCGCATGCCTTCGCAGGAGGTTCGCGCGGCCCTCGAGCGGCTCAGCGTCGAGCAGCCGTTCCTCGTCTCGGCCGGCTACGCCAGCACCCGCGCGGAGATCCGGTACTGGGACGAGTCCGTGGACGTCGAGGGCGCCGTCGCGCAGGCCCTGCGGCTGTGGCGCGACCACGAGCGCTCGGCGCAGCTGCCGCCGTGGCGCGTCGTCGGCCTCGAGGTCGTCGACCGCGACACCGCCCGCCGCCGCTGGGAGACCCAGGCGATGCAGCCGGTGTCGACGCTGGGGGAGATCCGCGCCCTGGACGGCGCCGACCACTAGGCCGACCCGGCCGGCGAACCGGCCGGTAGGCTGCGGGGATGAGCATCACGGACGCCGTGCGTCCCGGCGCGCCCTCCGGGGACGCGGGGGACGCCGTACGGGAGGCCGTCCACGCGGTCTGCCTGCGCGCTCGCGAGGCCGCTCGCGAGCTGGCCACCGCCTCCGGCGCCGCGAAGACCGCCGCCCTGCTCGCCGTCGCCGACGCGCTCGAGGCGCAGGCCGGCCGGATCGTCACCGCGAACGCCGAGGACCTCGACCGCGGCCGCCGCGACGGGCTCGCCGACAGCCTGCTCGACCGGCTGCGGCTCGACCCGCAGCGGGTCACCGCGATCGCCGCCGCCGTCCGGCACGTGGCGGCGCTCCCCGATCCGGTGGGCGAGGTCGCGCGCGGGTCCACGCTGCCGAACGGGCTCCGGCTGCGGCAGGTCCGCGTGCCCATGGGCGTCGTCGGCATGATTTACGAGGCCCGGCCGAACGTCACCGTGGACGCCGCGGTCCTCGCGGTCCGCAGCGGCAACGCCGCGATCCTGCGCGGCGGGTCCGCGGCCCGCAGCTCCAACGAGGTGATCGTCGACGTCGTCCGGGACGCGCTCGCCGGGGCCGGACTCCCCTCGGACTGCGTCACGTCGATCGACGCGTGGGGCCGCGAGGGCGGGATCGAGCTCATGCGGGCCCGGGGACTCGTGGACCTGCTCGTGCCGCGCGGCGGCGCCGGCCTCATCCGCACCGTCGTGGAGACCTCCACGGTTCCGGTCATCGAGACCGGGACGGGCAACTGCCATGTCTTCGTGGACGCGAGCGCCGACGTCGAGCAGTCGCTCGCGATCGCTCTGAACGCGAAGATGCGCCGGGTCAGCGTCTGCAACGCCGCCGAGACGCTGCTCGTGCACGCCGACGCCGCTCCCGCCTTCCTGCCGCGGGCGCTGCCCGCCCTGCGCGCCGCCGGGGTCACGCTGCACGTCGACGACGCGACGCGGGGGTACGCCGAGCGGGCCGGCGTCCCCGTGCAGCCGGCGACCGACGAGGACTGGGCGCAGGAGTACCTCTCCGCGGACCTCGCCGTTGCCGTCGTCGGCTCGCTCGACGCCGCCGTGGAGCACATCCGGCGGTGGTCGAGCGGACACACCGAGGCGATCTGCACGAACGACCTGAGGGCTGCCGACGAGTTCGTGGCGCGCGTGGACTCCGCGGTCGTCGCGGTCAACGCCTCGACGGCGTTCACCGACGGCGCGGAGTTCGGGCTGGGCGCCGAGATCGGCATCTCGACGCAGAAGCTGCACGCCCGGGGGCCGATGGGCCTGACGGAGCTGACGTCGACCAAGTGGATCGTGGTCGGCGACGGTCACGTCCGGCCTTGATCCAAGCCTGATCGAGACAGGAGCGGGATGGAAGGCACCGAGGTCCGCAAGCTCACCGAGCTGGAGGACCGGCACTGGTGGTACCGCGAGCGCCGGCACCTGGTCGCGCGCGCGATCGAGGGCCTGCGGCCGGGCACCGCGCTGGACGT
>DASQJO010000220.1:0-1695 GCA_035630955.1 Kineosporiaceae bacterium | reverse complement strand
AGTCGAGCAGGTGCGTCGGGCTGGCGCCGGTGAAGGAGTAGATCGTCTGGCTCGGGTCGCCGACCACGCAGAGGTCGTCACGGTCGCCGCGCCAGAGGTCGAGCAGGCGTTGCTGCAGGGCGTTGACGTCCTGGTACTCGTCGACGACGAAGTGCCGGTACTGGGCACGGACGGCGTCCGTCACGTGCCGGTACTCCTGCAGGACACCGACCGTGAGAAGCAGCACGTCCTCGAAGTCGATGACGCCGCGGTCGGTCTTGACCTGCTCGTAGACCTCGAGCAGCCGGGCGACGGTGGCGAGGTCGAACCCGCCCGGTTCGGCGTGCCCGGCGCGCCGCGCCGCCTCCGCGTAGGCCTGAGGCACGAGCAGGCTGACCTTGGCCCACTCGACCTCGGCGGCGAGGTCACGGACGGCGGCCCGGTCCACGGACAGCCGTAGCCGCGACGCGGCCTCGGCGACCAGTGGCGCCTTGTGCTCCTGGAGGCGGGGAGGCTGGCCGCCCACCGTCTGCGGCCAGAAGTACGACAGCTGACGCAGCGCCGCGGCGTGGAAGGTCCGGGCCTGCACGCCGCCGACGCCGAGTGCCCGCAGGCGGGTCCGGAGCTCCCCCGCCGCCCGGGCGGTGAACGTGACGGCGAGCACGTGCTGCGGCACGTACACCCCGGAGTGGACGCCGTAGGCGATCCGGTGGGTGATCGCGCGGGTCTTGCCGGTGCCGGCGCCGGCGAGCACGCAGACCGGCCCTCCCAGGGCGGTGGCGACCTCCCGCTGCTCGGGGTCGAGCCCCGCGAGCACGGCGTCCGCCGAGGAGCCCGGGAGCAGCGTCGTCGCGGTCATCGCAGGCATCCTCGCAGCCGCCCCCGACACCGCGACAGCGGACCGCCGTTCCGGTGTGGACGACGGGACGCCGCCGGGAAGCCTGGGGACGGCCCCGGCGTTGCACAACTCGTTCAATCTCGAACGAACGACGAACCGGAGGCACGACCCCATGGCGAGCAGCGACGCCGGCACGCTGACGATGTACTCGACGAGCTGGTGCGGCTACTGCCGCAGGCTGAAGAGTCAGCTGGACCGCGAGGGCATCGCCTACACCGAGGTCGACATCGAGTCCCGGCCCGAGGCGGCCGAGTTCGTCATGCAGGTCAACCAGGGCAACCAGACCGTGCCCACCGTCCTGTTCCCGGACGGCAGCGCCGCGACGAACCCCTCGCTCGCGGAGGTCAAGGCCCGCCTCACCGCTGCCTGACCGCCCTCCCCGGCCGAGCACCCTGGTTCCCGTCACGCCCGTCACGCCCGTCACCCCCGGGGCCCTTGCCGCGGCCATCGCGGACGCCGCTGAGTCGGCGTCCGTCGCGGCCGTCCGCGAGGGCCGCGGCGTGCGCGTGGGGGTCGAGGGACCTGTCGCCGCGGACGCCGAGGCGCTCGCCGACGCCGTCGCGGCCGAGCTGGAGCGCCGCGCCGTCCCCACCGCCCGGGCCCGGGGGCGGGAGTTCCTGCGCGCCCGGTCGCTGCGGCTCGAGCGCGGCACCGACGACGCCGACACCTACTTCGACGGCTGGTACGACCTGGCCGCGCTGCGCCGGGAGGTCCTCGACCCGCTCGGTCCCGGGGGGAGCCTGCGCTGGCTGCCGGGTCTGCGGAACGCCGACACCGACCGTCCGCTCCGACGCCCCCCACGCGCGGTGCCGCCCGGC
>DASQJO010000219.1:0-5345 GCA_035630955.1 Kineosporiaceae bacterium | reverse complement strand
GCAGCGGCCCGCAGAAGAGGATCGGGATCCGGCTCGAGCCTGCGTGCGCGTCGATGTCCGCGACGTGCGCCCGCTCGACGTTGCTGGGGTCGAGGTCGAGCACGCCCTCGCGGGGGCTGGACTCGGTGACCTGGACGCCGTGCAGCTCGAGCAGCCCGGTGACGACGGTGACGTCGCGGATCTGCGGGACGTTCAGCAGACGGCTCGGCTGCTCGCCCAGCAGCGCCGCGACCATCGCCTTGGAGACGAAGTTCTTCGCGCCACGCACCGTGATCGTGCCGGTGAGAGGGGTGCCACCGTGGACGGTGAGGACGTCGGTCACGGCGACCATCTTGACCTACGACGGACGTCCGGCCCGTCAGGGGACGAGGTGGACGTCGGCGTGGCGCGGATTTCCGGGCGTGTCGCGGCTCACCCAGCGTGATCGGATCAGGACGTCGGGGAACTCGGCCCGCCGTTCGAGTCATCCTCCGACGGCGGGGTCGGCGGGGTCGGCGGGGTCGGCGGAGTCGGCGCGCTCGCCGGAGGCGTCGTGGACGGGAGCGGCGGGCTGACGGGCTGATCGCTCGAGGTCGCTTGCGGAGCCGCCTTCTTCGCCGGAGCCCTGGTGCCGGCCGTCTTCCTCGCGGAGGCCTTCTTCGCCGTCGCCGCCTTCGCCGTGCCGGCCGTCTTCTTCGCCGCACGCGCCGGCGCGGGGACCGCCGGAGCCGGCGACGGCGTGGGAGCTTCCGAGTCCGTCGTGCTCGCCGCGCTCTTCGCCGTCCGCTTGCCCGCGCGCTTGGTCGGCGCAGCCTTCGCCGGCGTGGCCGTGGTGGTGCTCTTCCTCGCCGCGGGTCCGTCGTCCGGCGCGTCGGGGACGTCGTCCGGCACGGGCGGGCCGCCCGGCACGGGACGCAGCGGCGGCGGGACGGAACGGCCGGTCGCGCGCTTGGCCGGCCGCGGCGAGGTGCGCGCGGCGCCGGCCGACGAGCGGCGCGGCGCGGGCCGGGTGGCCGGGGGCGTAGGCGTCAGGCCGTCGGCCGGTTCGAAGGCGGCGAAGTCGGGGTCCGTGGGCAGCGCGTCCACGCCGTCGGCCCAGGGCGCGGCCTCGACGTCCTCCGCGGCGCGCTCGTCGCGCCGCTCCCGGAGGTTGGTGACGTTGCCTGACGACGACGGCTCGGGCGAAGGGTCGCCCGCGACGGCGTGCTCGATCGACTCCAGGCCCGCGGCGAGGACCTTGCCGCCGAGCACGAGCGCCCGCGCGACCAGCCCGGCGACGACGCCCGCCGCGGCCAGCCCGATCGACGCCAGCACCTCCGACGACGGCAGGTCTTCCCTCTTCACCACGGCCTCCGCTCCCCCGGAACCGGCGTCCGGCGACGCGACGACGGTAAGCCCCTCGCGGGCGCCAGTCCATGCGGCGGACGACGGGTCAGCGCTCGGCGAGCACGTCCAGGCGAACGTAGTCCTGGTCGTAGCTGCCGTCGTCCCGGCGCAGCCGCTCCAGCCCGGCGGCCAGGCACGCGTGCGCGAACTCGGCGCGACGTTCCGCCGCGATTCCCGGCAGGTACGCCGGCAGGATCTGGCTCCGGAGCCAGCCCTCGAACGCCGCGGGGTCCGGGAAGGACCGCCGCTGCCGGACGAGCTCGGCGTGCCGGACCGCGAGACCCGCCGCCTCCAGCCGCTGCCGGTACGCGTCGGGCGTCGGGAAGTACCACGGCGACGCCGGGCCACCGACGGAGGTCGACACCTCGTCCAGGACCTCTCGGGCCGCGGCGATCTGACCGGCGCCGCCCATGTCGATCCGCAGCGTGCCGCCCGGACGCAGCACCCGCGCGACGCCCGCCAGCGCTGACGTCTGGTCGGCGTCCGGCACCCAGTGCAGCGTGGCGACCGAGACGACCACGTCGAAGGACTGCGGCGGGAACAGCGCGCCCACGTCCTGCGCCCGGCCGACGACGAACTCGGCTCCCGGGTGATGGGCACGCGCGTGCTCGACCTGGCTGGGCGAGACGTCGACGCCGACCACCCTGCCGCCGGGCGCGACGAGCGGGACCAGGGACGCCGTGAAGTCGCCGCTGCCGCAGCCGACGTCCAGCACCCGGTCCCCGCTGCTCAGCGGGACGCCGGCGAGGACCTCGGCGTCGTGCGCCCGGTGGTGCGCGGTGTTCGCCGCGTACAGGGTTCCGTCGAAGGTCATACCCGGGCCGGCAGCGTGGTCGGCAGCCACGCCGGGCGCCGCTGCTCGAACGCGGTGATGTCGTCGACGTGGCGCAGCGTCAGGCCGATGTCGTCCAGGCCCTCCATCAGGCGCCAGCGGGTGTAGTCGTCGACCTCGAACGGCACGACGAGGTCACCGACCGCCGCGGTCCGCGCCTCGAGGTCGACCGTCACCTCGGTGCCGGGTGCCGCCTCGAGCGCGGCCCAGATCCGCTCGACGACGTCCGGCGCGACGACGCCGGTGAGCAGGCCCTGCTTGCCGGAGTTGCCGCGGAAGATGTCGGCGAACCGCGGCGAGAGGACGACGCGGAAGCCGTAGTCCTTGAGCGCCCACACGGCGTGCTCCCGGGAGGAGCCGGTGCCGAAGTCGGGGCCGGCGACGAGCACCGAACCGTTGCGGTAGGGCTCGGCGTTGAGCACGAAGCCGGGGTCCTGCCGCCAGGCGCTGAACAGGCCGTCCTCGAACCCGGTGCGGGTCACGCGCTTGAGGTAGACGGCCGGGATGATCTGGTCGGTGTCCACGTTCGACCGTCGCAGCGGGACGCCGACGCCGGTGTGCCGGATGAACTTCTCCATCGGAGGCTCCTCGTCTCAGACGGTGGCGGGCTGGCGCGCGGGCTCGAGGTCCGCAGGGCTCGAGAGCGTGCCGCGGACCGCGGTCGCGGCGGCCACGAGCGGGGACACCAGGTGCGTCCGTCCGCCCTTGCCCTGCCGGCCCTCGAAGTTCCGGTTGGAGGTCGAGGCGCTGCGCTCCCCCGGCGCGAGCTGGTCGGGGTTCATGCCCAGACACATCGAGCAGCCGGCGTTGCGCCACTCGGCGCCGAAGTCGACGAAGACCTTGTCCAGCCCCTCGGCCTCCGCCTGCAGCCGCACCCGGGCGCTGCCGGGGACCACGAGCACGCGGACGCCGTCCGCCTTGCGCCGGCCCTGGACGACGGACGCGGCCGCGCGCAGGTCCTCGATCCGGCCGTTCGTGCACGACCCGATGAAGACGGTGTCGACGGCGATGTCGCGCAGCGGCGTGCCGGGCGTCAGCGCCATGTAGGTGAGCGCGCGCTCGGCTGCACTCCGGGCGTTCTCGTCGGCGATCTCGGCAGGGTCCGGGACGCGGCCGGAGAGCGGCAGCCCCTGGCCGGGGTTCGTGCCCCAGGTGACGAAGGGCGCGATCGCGGCGGCGTCGAGCACGACCTCGGCGTCGAAGACGGCGTCGTCGTCGGTGCGCAGGGTGCGCCAGTACTCGACGGCGGCATCCCAGTCGGCGCCCTGCGGCGCGTGCGGGCGGTCCTCGAGATAGGCGAAGGTCGTCTCGTCGGGCGCGATCATGCCCGCGCGGGCGCCGGCCTCGATCGACATGTTGCAGATGGTCATCCGGGCCTCGATGGAGAGCTTCCGGACGGCCTCGCCGCGGTACTCGAGGACGTAGCCCTGGCCGCCGCCCGTCCCGATCCGGGCGATGACGGCGAGGATCACGTCCTTGGCGGTCGTGCCCTCGGGCAGGTCGCCCTCGAGGGTGATCGCCATCGTCCTGAACGGCGTGAGCGGCAGGGTCTGGGTGGCGAGCACGTGCTCGACCTCGCTGGTGCCGATGCCGAAGGCGAGCGCGCCGAACGCGCCGTGCGTCGAGGTGTGCGAGTCGCCGCACACGACCGTGAGGCCGGGCTGCGTGAGGCCGAGCTGCGGGCCGACGACGTGCACGATGCCCTGCTCGGCGTCGCCGAGCGGGTGCAGCCGGATCCCGAACTCGGCGCAGTTGCGCCGCAGCGTCTCGATCTGCGTCCGGCTGACCGGGTCGGCGATCGGCTTGTCGATGTCGATCGTCGGCGTGTTGTGGTCCTCGGTGGCGAGGGTGAGGTCGGGGCGGCGCACCTGCCGGCCGGTGAGGCGCAGACCGTCGAAGGCCTGCGGGCTCGTCACCTCGTGCACGAGGTGGAGGTCGATGTACAGCAGGTCGGGCTCACCGTTCTCGCCACGGCGGACGACGCGCGCGTCCCAGACCTTCTCGGCCAGTGTTCGCCCCACGGCAGGTCCCTTCGGCATCGTGCTCGACTGCGGCCTTGTGTCTCGCGAGCCGAGACGGCAATATCAGTACCCGGACACAGTGACAGATGGACACTGTAGTGACGCGAGCCCGCCGACGTGCTCGCCGTCTCATATCGCGGTACGGGAGTCCCGATACATGGACAAGTCAAGCGGCGTCGGCGTCCTGGACAAGGCAGCGGTCGTGCTCGGCGCTCTCGAGGCGGGCCCGTCGACCCTCGCCCAGCTGGTGGCGGCCACCGGTCTGGCGCGTCCGACCGCGCACCGGCTCGCCGTCGCCCTCGAACACCACCGGCTGGTCGCGCGGGACCTGCAGGGCCGCTTCGTCCTCGGGCCTCGGCTGGCCGAGCTCGCGACCGCGGCGGGTGAGGACCGGCTGCTGGCCGCTGCGGGACCGGTGCTGACGGCGCTGCGCGATCACACCGGTGAGTCGGCGCAGCTCTACCGCCGCCAGGGCGACCAGCGGATCTGCGTGGCGGCGGCGGAACGGCCGATGGGGCTGCGCGACTCGATCCCCGTCGGCATGTCCCTGACCATGAAGGCCGGTTCGGCCGCCCAGGTCCTGCTGGCCTGGGAGGAGCCGGATCGGCTGCACCGCGGTCTGCAGGGCGCACGGTTCACGGCGACGACGCTGTCGGCGGTCCGCCGTCGCGGCTGGGCGCAGAGCATCGGCGAGCGCGAACCCGGCGTGGCGTCCGTGTCGGCGCCGGTGCGGGCGCCGTCCGGCAAGGTGGTGGCGGCCGTGTCCATCTCGGGACCGGTGGAGCGGTTCACGCGCCAGCCAGGCCGGGTGCACGCGGCCGCGGTCGTCGCGACCGCGGCGCGGCTGACCGAGGTGCTGCGCCGGGCCCAGGTGGACTCCCGCCCGGAGGCGCGGGACGACGACCTGCCCGCCGCCGCCGAGGGCTGATCACCCGCCCTCACCGTGGGCCATAGAGCTCAGGCGAGGAGCAGGGCGAGACCGAGGGTCAGGACGCCGGCCGCGAGGGACGCCGCGCCGGCGGCCAGCAGCCCGACTCCCGCGGGGTGCGCGCGGGTCCGACCGGCCGCGGCGGCGAAGAAGCCGGCGGACATGAGGATCGCCGCCACCGCTACGCCGCTGCGCGCGA
>DASQJO010000218.1:0-6592 GCA_035630955.1 Kineosporiaceae bacterium | reverse complement strand
CTCGCTGGACACGACGACGACGGCCACCCCGTCGTCGGCGAGCCGACGGACGAGGGCGTATATCTCGGAGCGGGCACCCACGTCGACGCCGCGGGTGGGCTCGTCGAGCAGGAGGACCTTGGTCGTGCCGAGCAGCCAGCGCGCGACGACGACCTTCTGCTGGTTGCCACCGGAGAGCGTGCGCACGGGCCGGCTCGGGTCGGCGGGCCGGACGTCGAGGCTCCGGGTGATCTCCGCGGCGTCCGCGCCCTCACGGCGGCGGTCGAGCCAGCCGGCGCGCGCGAACCGGCTCAGGGACGCGAGCGAGACGTTGCGCGTGACGCTCTGGTCGAGGAGCAGGGCCTGCGCCTTGCGCTCCTCGGGGGCGAGCGCGAGCCCGGCGCGGACGGCGGCGCTGGTCCCCGCGTGTGCGCCGAGCTCGCGGCCGGCGACGACGACTCTCCCCGCCGTCCGCCGCCGCGCGCCGTAGATCGTCTCCAGGATCTCCGAGCGCCCGGAGCCGACGAGCCCGGCGATGCCGACGATCTCGCCGGCGTGCACGGTGAGGTCGACGTCCGCGAAGGCCCCGGCGAGCGAGAGGCCCTCGACGCGGAGGACCTCCCCGGCGCCGGCATCGAGGGGGCGGCGCGGCGGGAAGACGTACTCGACGGTGCGACCGGTCATGAGCCGGACGACGTCACTGGTCGGCGTCGTCCTCGCCGGGAGCCGGGTCGCGACGGTGCGACCGTCCTTGAGGACGGTGACGACGTCGCCGATCCGGCGGATCTCCTCGAGCCGGTGCGAGATGTAGACGACCGCGACGCCGTCCGCGGTGAGCTGGCCGACGAGCCTGAAGAGGTTCTCGACCTCGTCGTGCGCGAGCACCGCGGAGGGCTCGTCCATGACGACGAGCCGGGCGTCCTGGGCGAGTGCGCGGGCCATGCTGACGACCTGCCGCGCCGCGGCGGACAGCCGGCCGACCTCGCGGTTCGGGTTGATCTCGGGGTGCCCGAGCCGGGTCAGCAGGGCGCGGGTGGTCTCCAGCTGGTCGCGCCGGTGCACGAAGCCGGCGGTGGCGTTCTCGCGGCCGAGGTGGATGTTGTCCGCGACGGAGAGGCCCTCGACGAGGTCGAGCTCCTGGTAGATCGTCGCGATGCCGAGCTTCAGGGCGGCGATGGGGTTCGGGAGGCTGACCGGCGTCCCCTGCCAGAGCACCTCGCCCTCGTCCGGCTGGTGCGCGCCCGAGAGCACCTTGATGAGCGTGGACTTGCCGGCGCCGTTTTGGCCGAGCAGGCAGTGGACCTCGCCCGCGCGGACCTCGAGGTCGATGCCGTCGAGCGCGCGCACGCCGGGGAACTGCTTGACGATGCCGCGCATCTGCAGCAGCGGTGCGTCCATGCGTCTCCTCGAGATGAGGCGGGTCGGCTCCCGGGCGGGGAGCTCGGGGCGATGTGGGCTCGGTGACCGATCAGGAGGTGCTGAAGACGGAGTCGGAGACGAGCCGCGCGGCGCCGATCACGCCGGCGGTGTCGCCCAGTTCGGACAGGACGATGGGCAGGTTCCCGGTCGCCAGCGGGAGCGACCGGCGGTAGACGACGCTGCGGATCTCCGCCAGCAACGGGTGGCCGAGCCCGGCGACGCCTCCGCCGATGACGACGAGACCGGGATTGAAGAAGCTGACCAGGGTGGCGAGCGCGAGGCCGAGCCGGCGTCCGCCGCCCCGGACCAGGGCGACGGCGGATGCGTCACCCGCCGCGGCGGCCGTGCCGACGTCGACCGCGCTGAGGCTGCCGACGGCGGCGAGCCGCTCGGCGAGGACCGGCGACCTGCCGCTGCGGGCGGCGAGCTCGGCGTCGCGGGCGAGCGCGGCGCCCCCGAAGAACGCCTCGAGGCAGCCGTCGTTGCCGCAGGTGCACGTCGGTCCGGCGTCCTCGATGCGGATGTGGCCGATGTCGCCGGCGGAGCCGTCGGCGCCGCGGTAGACCTCGCCCTCGAGGACGATCCCGCAGCCGATGCCGGTGCCGATCTTGACGAAGAGGAAGTTGTCGACGCTGCGGGCGGTGCCGGAGTGCTGCTCGCCGAGCGCCATGATGTTCACGTCGTTGTCGACCATCGCCGGGGCGCCGACGGCGGCGGCGAGGGTGTCGCGGACGGGGAACCGGTTCCAGCCGGGCATGATCGGCGGCATCACGGGCGCGCCCTCGCGCTGGCTCACCGGGCCCGGGACGCCGACCCCGACGCCGTGCACGTCGAGCGCCGCCCCCTCGGCGCGGACCTTGTCGAGCAGGTCCAGCGCCTGCTGCAGCACGACCTTCGGACCCTGCCGGACGTCGGACGGCTCGCTGACGTGCGCGAGGAGCCGGAGCTCGCCGTCGGTGACCGCGACGTCGATGGACGTGGCGCCGATGTCGATGCCGACGAAGCGGATGTGATCGGCGAGCCCGACGAGGTGGGAGCGGCGGCCCCCGCGTGACGCCGCCAGTCCCTGCCCCGCCACGAGCCCGAGCTCGACGAGCCGGTCGAGTTCGACGGCGACCTTGGACTTCGAGAGCTCCACGGCCTCGCCCAGCTCGGCCCGGGACCGCCGTCCGCCGTCGCGGAGCAGCCTCAGCAGGCGCGCCTGGTGCGCGTTCTCCGGTCGTCCGCCCACTCGGTTCACTGCACCTCCTCGCCCGGATGACGGCTGGATCACGAGGGTGTTGCTGTCGCGGACGACGGTAAGGGCTTCGGACTCTTCCGGGAAGACTTCGTCCACAGAAAGATAAAAGTGTGGCCGTCCTGTGACCTGACCGTCAGCCGTCGTGCTCGCGGGCGTACGCCTCGCGCTCGCGCTCGATCCGGGCGCCCTGGCTCAGGGCGACCCACCAGAGCACCGCGAAGACGACCCCGAGGAAGAACATCACCGGCACGAGGAAGCCGCTGGCGACGACGGCGGCCTGCACCACCCATCCGAAGGTGTAGCCCCACGGGCGCCCGAGCAGGCCCGCCGTCAGCAGGCAGACGACAGCGAGCGCGGAGAAGAGCGCCAGCGACGCGCCGGTCGACAGCGAGGAGAGGTCCTTGGCGACGAGACCGGCGAAGAAGACGACGAACGCCTCGAGCGAGACGGTGGCGGCCGCGAGGGTCCGGCGGGGCGAGCGCATCAGCGCAGCAGGAGGCGGCGGACGTCGGCGGCCAGCGTGATCGAGCCCGTCGCGAGGACGCCGCCGCCGACCAGCCCGCCCTCCTCGGCGCGCCCGAAGGCGACGTCGATCGCGTCGTCGAGCCGCGCCGCGACGTGCACCCTGTCCTCGCCGAAGACGTCCACGGCGATCTCGCCGAGCTCGTCGGGGTCGATGGCGCGGGGCGACCGCGAGCGCGTGACGACGACCTCGTCGAGCACCGGCTCGAGCGCACCCAGGATGCCCTCGGCGTCCTTGTCCGCGAGGACGCCGACGATCCCGACGAGCCGGGTGAACGTGAACGACTCCCGGACGGCGTCGGCGAGGACGGCGGCGCCCGCCGGGTTGTGCGCGGCATCGACGAGCACGGTGGGTCCGCGCCGGACGATCTCCAGCCGGCCGGGCGAGTCGGCATCGGCGAGGGCGGCGCGGACGACCTCGGCGTCCAGCCCGGCGTCGGCGCCGAGCAGGGCCTCGACGGCCGCGACGGCGAAGGCGGCGTTGTGGGCCTGGTGCTCGCCGTGGAGGGGCAGGAAGACGTCGTCGTACCTCCCACGCGCCTCGAGCGACACGACCTGGCCACCGACGGCGATCTCGCGCGCGGCGACGCCGAACTCCACGCCCTCACGCACCACCGTCGCACCGACCTCGGCACAGCGCTCCAGGAGGACGCGGGCGGCCTCGGGCTGCTGGTCCGCGAGGACGGCGACCGCGCCGGGCTTGATGATCCCGGACTTCTCGCCCGCGATCGACGCGACGTCGGAGCCGAGGAAGCGCTGGTGGTCCAGGGCGATGGGGGTGACCACGGCGACCTGGGCGTCGAGCACGTTCGTCGCGTCCCAGGTGCCCCCCATCCCGACCTCGACGGCCGCCACCTCGACGGGGGCGTCGGCGAAGGCGGCGTACGCCATGGCGACGAGGACCTCGAAGAAGGTCATCCGGGGCTCGCCCGCCCGGCGCGCGTCGACGAGGTCGACGTAGGGCACGACGTCGTCGTACGTCGCGACGAACTGCTCCGGCGAGAGCGGCTCGCCGTCGATCGCGATGCGCTCCCGCACGTCGACGAGGTGCGGGCTGGTGAAGCGTCCGGTGCGGAGGCCGTGCTCGCGGAGCAGGCGCTCGGTGAGCCGGACCGTCGTCGTCTTGCCGTTGGTGCCGGTGACGTGCACCGCGCGGAACGCCGCCTGCGGGTCCCCCAGCAGCGCGGCGACGTCGCGGATCCGGTCGAGGGACGGGACGAGGTCGTGCTCCGGGGCGCGGTCGAGGATCGCCTTCTCGACCTCGGCCATCCGCTCCCGCACGCTCTCCGACGCCATGGGGTCCGGTCCCTCCTCGCGCCGCCGCTCGGCGGGCGCGACCGGTCATGGTAGCCCGTGGGCCCGGACGGCCGGCACTCAGCGGGTGGTCACCACGAGCCTGACCTGCCGGTCGGACCCGGCCTCGACCAGCACCTCGCGGCCCCGGTTGGTGAGCTGCACGGTGAACGACACGGGCCGCCCGTCGAGCCGGACGCTGCCGATCGACGCGCCCCGCGGCAGGACCTGCCCGACCGTGAGCTGCGCCCGCACCCGGCTGGTGACCTCGGTGACGTAGCGGTGCCCGTCGTGCGCGGCGCGGACGTCGATCGAGCCGGTCCCGAGCCGGACGTTCCGGGCGGCCAGCGGACCGGTCGCGTACGCGGGGACCTGCGGGACGACCTCGAGCCGGCCGGCACCGAGGTCGGGGCTGATCCCGAGCTGCTGGTGCAGGACCGGCCACATCGTCCCGTAGTTGCCCCACGCCTGCATGACCGAGGCGCGCTCGGTGAACAGGCGGCCGAGCGAGTGCCCGTAGTAGGGCGGGTTCGGGTCGGACGGGGCGATCTCCTCCATCGCGCCGGGCATCTCGTCCGGTGCGAACATGATCTTGGCGAGGTCGTCCGTGTAGACCTGCTGCTGCGCGGAGCCGAGCCGGCCGTAGTTGCCCTCGCCGACGGCCATGACGGCGGTGTTGAGGGTGAACGAGTCACGCTCGTCCGGCTGGTCGGACGTCGCATTGTCGCGGGCGCAGTTCGTCGTCGGGTACGGCTGCGGGGTGTTCGGCTTCGTCGTCGCTCCGCTGCCGGTGTGGACGAGTCCGGAGGACGACGTGAAGCACGGCGTCTCGCGCAGCCGCAGTGCCGGCACGGCGTGCGACCGGACGGCGAGCCCCGGCGCGGTCCGCCCGCCCAGCCACAGTTCGGCCTCCATGGGGACGACGCCGGTCCAGTAGCGCTGGTAGATCCGCACGTTGCCCGGGTCCTGCAGCGAGTCGGCGTACGCGTTGGCGGAACCCGACGTCGGGCTGCCCGGGTTGCTGCCGCCGAACCACCACGCCTGCTCGAACCTCTTC
Organism: Kineosporiaceae bacterium; assembly: GCA_035630955.1. GTDB lineage: Bacteria > Actinomycetota > Actinomycetes > Actinomycetales > Kineosporiaceae > DATKNA01. Next base: position 1,082 of record DASQJO010000218.1, on the reverse strand, counting down.
AGCAGTGCGGCGGCCTTCGCCTCCCACATCCTGGCGTCGGCGACGTTGCCCTTGCTCCGCGCCATCTCGGCGAAGTCGAACTCGCCGCGGATGAGGTAGGCGGCGTTGTCGAGCTTCTCCGGGCCCTGCCCCTGGCGCTCCACGTTGCCGGCGCCCTCGGGCCAGCCGTCCTTGTCGGCGTCCAGCGTGGTGGTGGCGTAGACGAGGTTCTGCCGGGCGAAGTCGTACATCTCGTCGCGGAACCGGTCGTCCCCGGTCCACCGCCACAGGAGCGCGACGGCCGACGGGAACTTCACGGTCTCGTCGGTGTTGCCGGGGTCGGCGTTGGTGCCGAAGTAGACGTCCCCCGTCGTGACGACCTCGTGCACGACCTTGCCGGAGTTGCCGTTGACGACGCGGCTGACGTCACGTAGCGCGCGCAGGTGGTCCTCCGCCGCCCTGAACTGGCCGACGGAGACCGCCGCGAACGCCGTGTACTCGCCGTCCGTGGCGAACAGCCAGGGGTAGTCGGGGAACCCGGCGCCGAAGAAGCGGATCTGTGGCACCGTTCCGGCGGGCGCCGGGTAGTGGACGCCGGCATTCGTCTCGCGCACCTGGAGCGGCTGGCCCTGCGGGCCGCCCGCCACCTGCGTGAGGTCGGCGAGGTTCTGCTTGCCCCAGGCGATGGCCTGCGCGAGCTTCGGGTCGCCGGGGAGCGAGACCACGCTCTTGGCGGCGAGCGCCCGGCGGGAGGCGACCTTCTTCGCCAGCAGCGCCGCCGGGTGCGACGCGGCGCTGGTGAACTCGCCGCGGGCGGCGGCGAGGCCGCGGTCGGAGCCGGCGACCGTGAACCAGACGGTGACGCCCTTCGCGGGGACCGTCAGCCGGTAGCGCAGCTGACCGCCGGCGCCCTTGCCGTAGGCGGTGTCGTCGCAGACGGGCGGCGTGGGTGGTGTGTTCGGGCCGCTCGCGGGGCAGATCACCGGCGGGTCCTGCGGCCCGCGGAACGCGGACCCGGTGCTGCTGCCGGTGGCCTTGAGCGCAGATCCCGGCGCAGGGCCGACGACGGCGGCCCAGTCGTGGCGCGTCTGGTTGGCGCCGGG